>NZ_NHSG01000494.1:0-8434 GCF_020024005.1 Streptomyces purpurogeneiscleroticus | reverse complement strand
GGCCAGATGGGCCAGATGGGCCAGCAGCAGCAGCAGGAGCAGCAGCAGGAGCAGGGTGTCCTGCAGCACCTGCACCAGGTGACGCAGCAGGCTGTGCAGCACGTCGCGCAGCAGGTTCAGCAGCAGGTCCTGCGGGCCGGCCGGGCGACCGCCTTCGTCGCCATTCCGCAGCCGATCCCGGGTCAGCCCCGTCAGATCTTCCTGCAGATCGAGAACCAGTTCCGCGTGCTCAACAACCCCAACGACACCACCTTCGACCAGGTCTCCGAGGCGTTCCGCAGCGGCTTCCAGGTCATCGGTGTCTGGGACAGCCAGACCCCGAGCATCCTGCGCAGCATCCAGATCCGCAAGGTCTGATCCGCGGGCCGGGTGAGCACCCGGGCGACCGGCTGACGGCCACCCAGGTGTGAGAAACAAGCGGGGCGCTTCCTCCTCGGAGGAAGCGCCCCGTTACGTATGGGAAGGGTCAGTGCGTCACAGCGCCACGCCGAGCAGCGCGTCGACGGTCCGGGAGACCAGGCCCGGCGCGCCCTCGTCCGTACCGCCCTCGGCCTGCTGCCGCTCGGCCCAGCGGTCGACGGCCGCGAGCGCGGCCGGCGAGTCCAGGTCGTCGGCGAGCGCCTCGCGGACCTCCTCGACGAGCGCGTCGGCGGACGGGCCGTCGGGGCGGGAGACCGCGGCGCGCCAGCGGGCGAGCCGGTCCACCGCGTCCTGCAGGACCTGGTCGGTCCACTCCCAGTCGGCGCGGTAGTGGTGGGCCAGCAGGGCGAGCCGGATGGCGGCCGGGTCGGTGCCGTCCCGGCGCACCTTGGAGACGAAGACGAGGTTGCCCTTGGACTTGGACATCTTCTCGCCGTGCAGGGCGACCATCCCGGCGTGCACGTACGCCTTGGCGAAGGGGTGCTCACCGGTCAGCGCCTGGGCGTGCGAGGCGCCCATCTCGTGGTGCGGGAAGGCCAGGTCGGACCCGCCGCCCTGCACGTCGAAGCCCATGCCCAGGTGGTCCAGGGCGATGGCGACGCACTCGATGTGCCAGCCGGGGCGGCCCTGACCGAGCGAGCCGCCGTCCCAGCTGGGCTCGCCGTCGCGGGCCGCCATCCACAGCATCGGGTCCAGCGGGTTCTTCTTGCCCGGGCGCTCCGGGTCGCCGCCGCGCTCGGCGGACAGCAGCCGCATGGCCTCGGCGTCGAGGTTCGAGACCCCGCCGAAGTGCGGGTCGGACTCGACGGAGAAGTAGATGTCGCCTTCGAGCTCGTACGCGGCCCCGGAGTCCCGCAGCCGCTCCACCAGCGGCACGATGCCCGGTATGGCCTCGACGGCGCCGATGTAGTGCTGCGGGGGCAGCATCCGCAGGGCGGTCATGTCCTCGCGGAAGAGGGCGGTCTCCCGCTCGGCGAGCGCGGTCCAGTCGTCGCCCGTGGCCACGGCCCGCTCCAGCAGCGGATCGTCGACGTCGGTGACGTTCTGCACGTAGTGGACCTGTCGCTTCGTGTCGAGCCACACGCGCTGAACGAGGTCGAACGCGTTGTAGGTCGCCGCGTGCCCCATGTGGGTCGCGTCGTACGGCGTGATGCCGCAGACGTAGATACGGGCGACGGGACCGGGGGCGAGGGTCACCCGTCCGCCGGTCGCGGTGTCGTGGATCCTCAGGTCGCGGCCCTGGCCGGGCAGGGCGGGGACCTCAGAAGCGGGCCATGCATGCATGCCCTGAGCCTAACCGGACGCAGGTTCCGGATACGAACCGGAGTGTGGGTCTTGGCCGTAAAGGCCCTCTTGTGTCTTCGGCCCGGCCGTGCATTCCCGGGCCGACCTGTTGAGTCTTGTCACACCGGCGGCCACGGAATCGGCGGCCATTCCCCGCTGGGCTGCGGATGGACGCCGGAGCGCAGCATCCCGGCGATCCGCTCGCGCAATGCGGCGATCTCCTCCTCGGTGAGACATTCGGCCAGTCGGGCGGCGAGCGGCTCCCCCTCGGCGGTCTCCTCGGCCAGCCGCTTCAGCACGGCGAGCGCCTCCTCGGTCAGCGGCTCGCCCGCCCAGCCCCACAGGAGGGTGCGCAGCCGGTCCTCCGCGTGGAAGGTGACGCCGTGGTCGATGGCATACACGCGACCGTCGGCGGTCGGCAGCAGATGGCCGCCCTTGCGGTCCCCGTTGTTGATCACCGCGTCCAGGACGGCGAGCCGGCGCAGCCGCGAATCGTCGGCGTGCACCAGGAGCGCGGTACGCCCCTCCCCGACCTGGGCGAGGCCGACCGCCTTCCAGCCGGGCCCCGGCTCCTCGTCCTCGATCAGCGCCAGCAGCTCGGGGCTGTCGTCCTCGTCGGACGCGGTCATCCACTCCTGGACCATGCCGCGCCCGTACGGGCCGTCGCGCAGCACGGTGGGCGGGATGAGGTCCCAGCCGGTGGCCCGGGAGATCTCGTACGCGGCGACCTCGCGCTGGGCGAGCGTGCCGTCGGGGAAGTCCCACAGCGGGCGCTCCCCGGCGACCGGCTTGTACACGCAGGCGCCGGACCAGCCGTCGTGCTCGACGGTGCAGTACAGGACGGCGTTGGACGCCTCGCGGACCCGGCCGCGCACGGTGAGCTCGCCGTGCCGGAGGTGCTCCTCCATCTCGGCGGGCGTCAGGCGTCTCGCCGGTATCCGTTCTGGCGCGGACATACGTGTCCCTCCGGGTCGAGCGGCAGGCTGCACAGCGGGCACGGCGGGCGGCCGGCGTTCACGACCTCCAGGGCGCGCTTGGCGAAGGCGCGGGCCATGGTGCCGGTCAGCCGGACGCGCAGCATCGGGGGGCCGTTCTCATCGTCCTGGAGCAGGCGCTCCTCGGCCTCCGCGAGGTCCTCGTCGTTGTCGGCGTCCAGCTCGACCAGCGCCTGGGCCTCGACGATCATGCGTTCCTCGTCGCCGTCCCAGGCCAGCGCCATGGTGCCGACGCGGAACTCCTCCTCCACCGGGCTCTCCAGCGGCGCGGTGTCGGAGATCTCCGACGGGGCGACGGCCGGGACCGGGGCGTTGCCGCCGCTGCGGCGCACCACCTCGTCCAGCAGCTCGTCCATGCGCTCGGCGAGTGCGGCGACCTGCGTCTTCTCCAGCGCGACGCTGGTCGTGCGCCCGGCCGCCGTGGCCTGGAGGTAGAAGCTGCGACGGCCAGGCAGCCCGACCGTGCCGGCCACGAAGCGGTCCGGCGCGTCGTAGAAGAACACCTGACGGGACAAGGTCCTGCTCCGATTGCTCGACTGCGGGGGTCTGTGGTCACGGGATACGGATCACAGGATTGGCGTGGTGGGCAGCGCCGTCGCACCACCCTACTGCGCCTGCTGATCACGATGCTCCCGCGCCACCGCCGATCGCCGCGTCGCGCTCCGGGACCGTGCCGGAACCTTCCTCCTTGGGTGCCAGCGAGCCGAGGTCACCGGTGTCGCCGAGCCGGATCAGGTACGGGCGCAGCGGCGTGTAGCGGACGGCCGTCACCGAGCAGGGCTCGACGGACACCCGCTGGAAGAGGTCCAGATGCATGCCGAGGGCGTCCGCGACGAGGGACTTGATGATGTCCCCGTGCGAGCACATCAGGTACACCGCCTCGGGGCCGTGCGCGTCCTCGATGCGCGCGTTCCAGGAGCGGACCGCATCGACGGCACGATTCTGCATGGTGCGCATCGTCTCGCCGCCGGGGAAGCCGGCGGCGGAGGGGTGCTGCTGGACGGTCTGCATCAGCGGCTCGTCGGCCAGTTCGGCGAGCTTGCGCCCCGACCAGTCGCCGTAGTCGCACTCGTTGATGCCGTCCTCCGTGTGCAGCGGCAGCCCCGGGCGGGCCGCCAGCAACGGGCGCAGCGTTTCCTGGCAGCGCTGGAGGGGGCTGGCCACGGCGGCGACGAGGGGCACGGCGGCGAGCCGGCCGGGCAGCGCGGCGGCCTGTGCGGCGCCGTGCTCGTCCAGGGCGACGCCGGGCGTGCGGCCCGCGAGGACGCCGGAATTGTTGGCGGTGGAGCGGCCGTGCCGTACGAGGAGCAGCGTGGGCATGGCAGCCACCCTACGTTCTACGGGGTGAGTGGGGGACGGAGTCCACGGGCGAGCGGAAGGCGGGCCGTCCACCGGCCGCTCTGGCAGGAGCGGCGCCCGGCAGCGAGAATGCCCCGTGTGATCGTGGATTGTGCCATCTACCGGAACGGCCGGCGGATCGAGAAGCCGGCGGAATACTCCACCGCGCTCGACGAAGCCCGAGCGGAGGGGCACTCCTTTCTGTGGCTCGGCATGCATGAGCCGACCGAGGAGGAGTTCGAGCAGGTCAGCGAGGAGTTCGGACTCCATCCGCTGGCCGTGGAGGACGCGCTCAAGGCCCATCAGCGGCCGAAGCTGGAGGTGTACGACGACTCTCTGTTCATGGTGCTGAAGCCGATCCTGTACGACGACTCCGACGGCAGTATCAGTTCGGGCGAACTGATGCTCTTCATAGGGGACTCCTTCGTCGTCACCGTGCGGCACGGCGAAGGCAGCCCGCTGGCCTCCGTACGCGCGCGTCTGGAACACGACCCCGAGGTCCTGGAGAAGGGCCCGACGGCGGTCCTGTACGCGGTCAGCGACGCGGTGGTCGACCACTACATCGACGTGGCCGGGGAACTCCAGCTCGACCTGGAGGAGTTGGAGGCCGCCGTCTTCGCGCCGGTGGGCCCGGACACCAAGGGCGGCGGGAGCACCCGGAGCACCGCACAGACGATCTACGCCTTCAAGCGTGAGGTACTGGAATTCCGGCGCGCCACGGGGCCGTTGGCCGAGCCGATGGCGCGCCTGCAGAACCCGGGCGTGCCGTTCGTGCACGACGAGGCACGGCTCTTCTTCCGCGACGTGGACGACCACCTCACGCGGGCCAACGAGTCCGTGGAGGGCATGGACCGGCTACTGTCGGACATCCTCTCGGCCCACCTGGCGCAGATGGGCGTGCGGCAGAACGACGACATGCGGAAGATCTCGGCGTGGGCCGCGCTGGCCGCCGTACCGACCATGGTCGCGGGCATCTACGGCATGAACTTCGAGCACATGCCCGAACTGAAGTGGACCTTCGGCTATCCGGCGTGCCTGCTGGTCATGGCCGCCCTCGAAGTGGGGCTGTACCGCCTCTTCAAACGGCGCGAGTGGCTGTAGGGGCCGGTCAGGCGAACTCCGGGGCCGTCGGTGCGGGACCGCCCAGGGCATCCGGCTTCTCGGGCTTCCGCAGGCCCACCATGCGCCGCCAGCCGTACGCCCGCTCATAGGCGTACACGGCGTGGATGCCGGCCGTGAGCAGCATCCGCTTCGCGCGGGGCCAGCGCAGGATGTGCCCCATCCGCTCCGTCACGGCCAGGCTGACGTCACGGTAGACGGCGATCTCGGCCCGCACGCTCTCCCGCAGGACCCGCTGGATCTCCTCGGCGTAACCGGCACCGGACAGCCGCAGCAGCTCCTCGTGACAGTACGCGAGGTGGTTGTCCTCGTCCCTGGCGATCATCCGGACCGCCTTGCCCACCTCCGGATGGTCACCGAAGTACTTCTTGAGCATCGCCATCTGCTCGGCGGCCCGCTGCTCGGTGACCCGGCTGTGTGCCAGGTAGGCGATGATGTCGGCCTCCGTCAGCGGCTCGTCGCGCTGCAGCTTCTCGTGCGCGAGCCCGATGCCGCGGCGCTCCAGGAGCATCGTGTAGTCGGCGGCCGCGGGGACCGCGACGGCCTGCAGCCCGCGGCGGCGCAGCAGGGCGTTGAAGATCCGGCCGTGCTTCTCCTCGTCCGCGCCGTGCCGGGCGGCCTTCGGGGCCAGCGCTCGCTGGCTCTCCGGGACCAGCGCGGCGATCCGCCCGTTCTCCCAGCCGCCCTGCGACTCGCCGCTCGCGGCGATGGAGCAGAACAGCCGGAAGGACTCGTCGTGGTCCAGGATTTCTTGGAACAGACTTTTCGCCGTGAGCATCGACGGACCTCCAGGACACCACCTCGAACAGGACACCCGCAAAGGAAAAGTCAAGTGTGCTGCGCCGTCCCCGGCAACACGAAGGCCGCTGAACTCGCCCGAACGATGGACCAGCGCGCGGTGCACGGGGCGTAACCACCGCGGGCGTCGGCGCGTTGTGCTGTGTGACGGCCGTGGCGGGGAAGACCCCCGAGCCCCCACCACGGCCGCAGTCTCCGGCCCTGGGGCCGCCCTCCCGCCCCAGGGCCGTTCCCCTGTCTCAGCCGGTCCGGTGTCTCAGGCCAGCCCGGCCCGCTCCAGCGCCTCCGTGCCGGCCCGCAGCGCGGCGATCCGCTCCTCCAGCGTGAAGCCCGCGGGCGACAGCGTCAGCGTGGTCACGCCGGCCGCCGCGTACGCCTGCATCCGCTCCGCGATCCGCTCCACCGAGCCGAGCAGGGTGGTGGAGTCGATGAGCTCGTGCGGGACGGCGGCCGCCGCCGCGTCCTTCTCGCCGGCCAGGTACTTCTCCTGGATCTCCGTGGCCGCCTGCTCGTAGCCCATCCGCCGCGCCAGCTGGTTGTAGAAGTTCTGCTTGCGGCTGCCCATGCCGCCCACGTAGAGCGCGGTGTACGGGCGGAAGGTGTCGGCGAGCGCCTGCACGTCCTTGTCCTCGCCGACGGCCAGCGGCAGCGTCGGGCAGACGTCGAAGCCCTCCATCGTGAGCCCGGCCTTCTCCCGGCCCGCCCGGAGGTGCGAGATCGCCGTGTCCTGGAGGTGCTCGGCGGCCGGGAAGATCAGCAGCGCGCCGTCGGCGATCTCGCCCGTCTGCTCCAGGTTCTTCGGGCCGATCGCCGCGATGTAGAGCGGGACGCGCTCGCGCTTCGGGTGCACCGTGAGCTTGATCGGCTTGCCCGGCCCGCCGGGCAGCGGCAGCGTCCAGTGCTGCCCCTCGTAGGTCAGCCGCTCCCGGGACATCGCCTTCCGTACGATCTCCACGTACTCCCGGGTGCGCGCCAGCGGCTTGTCGAACTTGACGCCGTACCAGCCTTCGGAGACCTGCGGCCCCGAGACGCCGAGTCCGAGCCGGAAGCGGCCGTTGGACAGCGAGTCCAGGGTCGCGGCGGTCATGGCCGTCATGGCGGGCGTGCGCGCCGGGATCTGGAAGATCGCCGACCCGACGTCGATCCGCTCCGTCTGCGCGGCGACCCAGGAGAGCACGGTCGGCCCGTCGGAGCCGTACGCCTCCGCCGCCCAGCAGACCGCGTACCCGAGCCGGTCGGCCTCCTGTGCCACGGCGAGGTTGTCCCCGTCCATGCCGGCACCCCAGTAGCCGAGGTTGATCCCGAGCTTCATGCGGCTCCCTCACTCGAATTACTCATCGGTAATGATGCTGCTCGGGGACTGTAACGCGGGCCCCTCGCCGTGCGTAAGACGTGCATCTGCCGCCGCCGCGCTGCGCGTTGTCCACAGGTCCCCGCAAGTCCCGGACGGGCCAGTAATCTCAGGGGCCATGGAGCAAAGGCACCTCGGCCGCACCGGCCTGCGCGTGTCCCGTCTCGGCCTGGGCACGCTGACCTGGGCGCGCGACACGGACGACCGCGACGCCGCCGACCAGCTCAAGACGTTCTGGGAGGCGGGCGGCACCCTCGTCGACACCGCCGACGTCTATGCCGACGGCGGCGCCGAGTATCTCCTGGGCCGCCTCGTGGAGGGCATGGTGCCCCGCCGCGACCTGGTCATCGCGACCAAGGCCGGCAGCGTCCTGGAGGCGGACCGCAGGATCGACGGCTCCCGCCGCCATTTGCTCGCGGCGCTCGACGACTCCCTGGAGCGCCTAGGCACCGACTACGTCGACCTCTGGCAGGTGCACGCCTTCGACCCGGACACGCCGCTGGAGGAGACGCTCCAGGCCCTGGACACGGCCGTGAGCAGCGGCCGCGCGCGCTATGTCGGCGTCGCGAACTTCTCCGGCTGGCAGCTCGCCAAGGCCGCCACCTGGCAGCTGGCGGTGCCGGCCGGGCGCGCCCGGCTGGCGAGCGCGCAGATGGAGTACTCCCTCCTCCAGCGCGGCGTCGAGCGCGAGGTGCTGCCGGCCGCGCTGGACCTCGGGCTGGGACTGCTGCCCTCCTCCCCGCTCGGCCGCGGCGTCCTCACGGGCAAGTACCGGCACGCCACGCCGCCCGACTCGCGCGGCGCGTCCGAGCACCTGGCGCCGTTCGTCGCGCCGTACCTCGACGACGCCGCCGGCCGCATCGTCGACGCGGTCGCCACGGCGGCGGACGGCCTCGCCGTCACCCCGCTCCAGGTCGCGCTGTGCTGGCTCCGGGACCGCCCCGGCGTGACCGCGCCGATCGTCGGCGCACGCACTGCGCAGCAGCTCAGAGCGGCATTGTCAGTGGAGACCCTTAGTCTTCCTGACGAGATCCGGCGTGCACTGGACGACGTCTCCGCGCCCGTGCACCGCTACCCCGACCACGACTGGAGCACCCTGTGAACACCGACCACCCCACCGGCGCCCGCA
>NZ_NHSG01000493.1:0-8592 GCF_020024005.1 Streptomyces purpurogeneiscleroticus | reverse complement strand
CGCCCCGGCAGACCCCGGCTCAAGCCCGCAGCACCACCCGGCCACCGGCACGGCCAGGAACACAACATCGCGGCGGCCAACGGCAAAGAAGGCGATGCCGAAGAAGCCGACCGCCGATGCGCGCTTCCCCCACGGCCCGCTCGCGGTCCTGGACGACGACGGCACTGCCTACTGCGCCGACGGCCTGGTGCTGGAGTGCCCGGCCAAGACCATCCCGGCCCTGGTCGAGTGGACGCTGAAGGAGTCCGGACTCGGGGCGCCGCGGCTGCACCGCCACGGCAAGGACAGTGATCCGCTCGTCGCGCTGACCGCATCGGCCGCCGTACGGCTCGGCCTGCCCGAGCGTCTGGAGGGGCCCGAGGCCCGCCGCTCGCTGCGCCTGCCGGAGGATCATCCGGTGGTCAAGCAGATCACCCGCGCGAAGTGGAAGCTCACCCAGCGCGGTTTCGGCCCGTGGGCCCGCATCTACCGCCCCGCCACGGCCGGTCAGCGCCAGTGCGTCCAGCTGGCGATCCTGCCCTGGGACGCCCTCGACACCCGGGCCTGGCCCGGCGCCGACCAGCTGCCGCCGGCCGAACTCGCCCGCGTCCTCGGCACGTACGCCACCCGCGTGCTCACCCCGCGCGGCTCCACCGCCGTCTCCGGCCTGGAACTGATGACCGCCCTGCGGCCGCCGACCCGACCGGTGAAGGACACGGCGACCGGCGCATGGGTGTCCGGCCCGAACCCCGGCGCGCTGACGGCACCGGTCGACCCGGCACCGCCGGAGGCCACCGCCGAACACCCGGTCGCTCAGGGCTGGGAGGGCGGCTTCCTGGACGAGGAGGCGTACCAGTGGGTGCGCGACGTACAGCTGCTGTCCGACGAGGAGTGCCTGCTGCCGCACGCGGTGGGCCTGGACATCAATACGGCCTTCCTCGCCGCCGCCGCGCGCCTGAGCGTCGGCCTGGGGGAGCCGGAGTACGTGCAGCGCCCGGTGTTCGACAAGAAGACGCCCGGCTCCTGGCTGGTCGACCTCTCCCACATCGAACTCGACCCTCGCCTGCCCTCGCCCTTCACGCCGTCCGGACGGCGCCCGGACGGTCCGGCCTGGTACGCCACCCCCACCGTCGCGTACGCGGCCGAGCTCGGCTACGACGTCGCCCCACTCGAGGCGTACCTGCGGCGGGAGACCGGCCCGTACCTGGACCCCTGGCACGACCGCCTGAAGACCGCCTACGTCGACACCCTCACCGACCTCGGCGTCACAGGGGACCTGGACGAACGAGCCTTCCTCGCCGCGATGGAACACCACAAGCAGACCGACCCGGGCATGGCGGCCGTGCTCGCGGCTATCAAGTCCACCGTCAAGGGCGGCATCGGCAAGCTGCGCGAGCGCCCGCAGGGCCGCCACTACCGCGACGGTGAACGCTGGCCGGCCCTGGAACGCCCCACCTGGCGCCCCGACATCCGCGCCGCGGTGATCTCCAAGGCGCGGGTGAACATGCACCGCAAGATGCGCAAGACCGCTGAAGCCATCGGCCTGTACCCGCTGGCGGTGCTCTCCGACTGCGTGGTCTACCCCAGCCCCGGCCCGAGCCCGCTGGACTTCCTGCCGCGTGACGCCGACGGCAAGCCGTACCCCGGCTCCTTCCGCCTCGGCCCCACACCGGGCCTGGCCAAGGTCGAAGGCGTCCAGACCATGGCGTGGGCGGTGGACCTGATGGAGCAGCAGTACAACCCGGCCCGCCACATCAAGGGCGGCGACGCCGTCCTGGACGAAGGAGAGTAAGCCCAAGCCATGGGGGACATCGAGGACGCCCTGGACCGCGCCGACCAAGAGGCCTTTACCCGCCGGCCGCCGAAAACCCCGCTCGCGCAGATCCGCCTCCTGGTCCGCGCGGAGAAGGGCTCCACCCGGGCCGTAGCGGCCCGCCTGGGCGTCTCCCAGCGCACCATCGAGCGCTATCTCGCCGGACAGCGCAAGACACCGCAGAAACGCCTCGCAGACGCCCTGCGCCGCGAGGTGCCCAAGGTGTGGCAGCCGAGGGTCCGACAGCGCCGCCGCAAACAGGCCGCCACCACCGCCGGCATCACCATCGAAACCCGCGCCCGCTTCGGCTACACCGCACCCATCGGCACGACCGACGACGGCCGGGTCCGCCGGCTGACCGTCCACCTCCCGCCGGCCTACGCCCGCCGCCTCTTCGACGCCCAACAGCAGGGCGCCGGCGACCAGCAGCTGCGCACAATCGTCGCCGAAGGGCTCCAGGAGATCTATTTCAAGGACGGCGGCCACCGCGCCGATGACCTCGAAGTGGAATTTACCGACATCGACTACATCGACGTTTCTTTCTGACCGATTGTGGTGAGCCGAGGCACGATGGTTGTCACATAGGCAGACTTGTTGTCACCTTCGAGGTTTAGCACCGGGGGGCCGTTCTCTCACCTCTTGACGGCGTCCGCGATCTGCTGGGCGGCTTGGGCGGGTGTGAGGTGCGTGGTGTCGACGACCTCGGCCTCAGCGTGCAGCCACGTGCGGGCCGCCTCGGCGTAGGGCTCGAGGTGTCGGAGTCGAAACGGGGAATTGGGGCCGAGGGCGGTGTCGCTGGCGATGCGCTGGCGAAGGGTGTCCTGGTCGGCATGGAGGACGAAGTGCCGGACCGGAATATCGTGCTGGGCGAGACCCGAGCTGATCTCGCGCCAGTACTGCTCGACCAGCACTGTCATGGGGATCACCAGGGTGCCGCCGGTGTAGTCGAGGACGCGTCGGGCGGTCTCCACCACGAGGGGCCGCCACGGCGGCCAGTGCTGGAAGTTGTCCGTCGCGGGTAGCCCCGGCGTGATGTCCATGAGCGTCTCGCCGACCTTCTCGGCGTCGAACACCCGCGAATCGGGGATCAGCCGCTGTACGAGCGCACTGGCCGTCGTCTTGCCCGCGCCGTGGGTGCCGTTGAGCCATACGATCATGCACCTGACGCTAGCGTCATGCAGGCCTCAGGGGACGGCTTCTGGTGACAGCAGGGCCGCTGAATGAGGTTGTGTGACAGGTCGGATGCCTCGCCTGTGACAACCAGGATGCTCCGACCGACCTCTTCTGGCAGCTCATCCAACTCTGCCGGTGACAACTACTGAGCCTCGGCTCATGTGGCTAGGGCCTCAGTTGGCGGTGTGGGGCGTCGTACACCGGCGTTTCAGACGAAGATGCCGACCGCTCCCGGATTCGGCATCTTCACGACCGTTCCCGCCAACGGCCGCCCGAAGCGAAGCCCCGACGGATCCGCATCCATCCGCAGAATTCACCACCCCACATCTCTCCTGTGGCCCCGTCGCCGGCCCTTCCCGTTCCGCTACGCGGTCGGTTGGCACCGTGGTCGTTGCGCGGGGCACTGCCGGTATGGGGCGGGAAGACGCTGACAGCAACGACGCACTCACCGAGGAAGAGCGCGCGCGAAGCCATCGGCGGAATGCCCATCGATGCCCCGGCGACGACCAGGAGCAGGGCGGCGGCGATGAGTGAGTGGGGCGACGCACGCTTCGGTCGGCGCCTGTTGCAGCGCATCTACCAGACCGGCCGCAGGCGTGCCCTCATCCTCACCCTCACCTTCACCCTCACCTGTGGAATTGAGGGCGAATCGAGGTCGGAAGCGGACGGCGGGCGGAGCGGAAGCCGGGCGTTCGGGTGGCGCCGTCGTCCGAAGGAGGCGTCCGGCGCCGGGGCCGAGGATATGCGCGGTGCGCACGGGTACTCGTGGCCGCATGATGAAGCGCGCACTGTACCAAGGCGTGATCGCCGGTGCCGCCGGAGTGGCGGTGATGACGCTGGGCGAGAAGGTGGAGCAGCGCCTGACCGGGCGGCCGGACTCGCATGTTCCGGCCCGCCCCCTGGCGCGCCTGACCGGCATGGCCGACCGGCCAGGGGAGGAGCGGGTGCCGGCGAACTGGGTCATGCACGTGGGCCAGGGCGTCCTGCTGGGCGTCCTCCGCTCGGTCATGGCGCACATCGGGCTGCGCGGCCCGTGGTCCTCGGCCAAGTTCGCGGTGGTTCGGCTGACCAACGACCAGATCCTGGAGAACGCGACCGGGGTCGGCGCGCCGCCGCAGACGTGGCCGCGCGCGGAACTGGCGGTGGACCTGCTGCACAAGACGGTCTACGCCTTCGCCACCGGCGCGGTCGCCGATGCCCTGGCCGCCCGTTCCGGGCCCGGTCCGGGACAGCGGCACGCCATGCTGCGGCCCGGCCGCCGCCCCGATGTGGGGCCGGTCGTCCGGGAGAACGCCCAGGGCCGATGAGCGGGACGGCACAGGAGGAACAGGAAGAATAGGAAGAACAGGAGGAGGGGAAGCGATCGTGACCCGTACTGACCCGCGCGGCCCGCAAGGCGACCGGCTCGCGCTGCTCGGTGTGTACCTGAACGACCATCTGGCCGGGGCGACGTTCGGTACGGAGCTGGCGCGCCGGCTGGCCAGGAGCCCCGTGGACGCCGCGGCCGGTGAGACGCTCAAGGCGCTGGCGGCCGACATCGTGGCGGACCGGGCGGCCCTGCTGCGCATCATGAAGGACCTCGGCATCCGGGCCCGGGGCTACAAGGCCGGCGCGGGCTGGGCCGCCGAGAAGATCGGCCGGCTCAAGAGCAACCGCCGCCTGCTGTCCCGCTCACCGCTCAGCCCGCTGCTGGAGCTGGAGGTGCTCAGGCTGGGCGTGGAGGGCAAGGCCGCGGGCTGGCGGACGCTGCGCGAGCTGGCCGAGACCGACGACCGCCTGGACGCGCCCAGGCTCGACAGCCTCCTGAAACGCGCCGGCCACCAGGCCGAGATCCTGGAGGACCTGCGCGTCCAGCAGGCCGCCGAGAGCTTCCGCACTGCCTGACGGCCCTGCATGGCTCATTTGTGCCGCGTCGCCGGGCGCAATCGGCCCGTTCGCTGGTTCGGCGTCCCGCGGCCGGGTACTCCGGCCACCCTCGGACCCATCCCATTCGCCAGGGAGGCCCTCATGGCGTTCAGCCCTCTGGAGCAGCGGGGCATCCCGCTGGACCGTCAGCTGCGCAACTGGCGTGAGCTGAATGTGACGCCGATCGATCCCGACCACTGCGACCCGTACACCCGGTGCCGGATCATCACGATGAACGGCATCGAGGTCGAGGCGATCCTCTTCAGCCACCAGTTCGCCCGGCACTGCCCGGACCCGGAGGTCAAGCGGCAGCTGGCGCGGACGCGCTACATCGAGGCGCAGCAGCAGAAGGCCGTGAACTGGCTGCTGCCGGGCGTCTCGTCGGTCCTGGAGACCACCATCGCGTACGAGCAGGTCGCGGTGGACCTGACAGCCTGGGTGGCGCGCAGCGAACCGGACCCGTATCTCAAGCAGGCGTACCAGTTCGGCGTCCTGGAGGACTTCGACCACCTGTACCGGTACGCCAACCTGTACGAGATGATCGAGCACCGCAAGGCGGAGTCGGTCGTGGACGGGCTGACCGAGGTCATGCCGGGCCGCCCGACCCGCATGCACCACCGCCATCCGGTGGACAACGTGCGCGAGCCGTACGACAAGTCCCGTACCGATCCGCTGTCGAAGCTGCACGCGCTGACGGTCATGTCGGCCGAGCAGCAGACGATGAACTTCTACATGAATGTCGGGCCGACCTACATGGAGCCGATCGCCCGGCAGCTGTACCAGGAGATCGGGCTGATCGAGGAGGAGCACGTCACGCACTACGAGTCTCTCGTGGACCCGGGCGAGACGTGGTGGGAGCAGCTGGTCAACCACGAGTACAACGAGTGCTACCTCTACCACTCCTTCATGGAGACCGAGAGCGACCCGAAGGTGAAGGCCATCTGGGAGCTGCATCTGAACCAGGAGCTGGAACACCTCCACCTCGCCTGCGACCTGATGCGCCGTCACGACGGCCGGGACCCCGCCGAGATCCTGGCACCCGAACTGCCCAACGTACTGACGTTCGAGCCGAATAGGGGTTACCTGCGTGAGCTGATCGCCGAGCAGCTGGACCTCACCACCCTGGGCACCGGCTACGTCCGTGAGGCCCACGAGCGCTTCGAGGCCATGCAGGAAGCGCTGAACGGCGGCGAGGCACCGCCCAGCGACCGCGTCATGGAGGAGCACCACCAGACCTTCGGCCGCGAGTACCGGATGCAGTCCGAGGGCGACCACCCCGTGCCCGAGCTGCGCGAGAAGAGCTGAAACGACCGCATCGATGCCCTGGAGGACATGGTGAGCCCAGCGACGGCACCCACCCCCGCACCCGCCCCGGAGCAGGACGTGGTCGCCCTGCTCATGGGCCAGCACGGGGAGATCCGCAACCTCTTCGACGAGGTCGAGCAGAGCACCGGCGACATCCGCCGGGACGCCTTCCGGCGCCTGGTGCGGATGCTCGCCGTGCACGAGACGGCCGAGGAGGAGGTCGTACATCCGTATGTGAAGCGCGCCGTGGACGGGGGCGCGGACATCGTGGCGGACCGGCTGGCCGAGGAGAACGCGGCCAAGGAGGCGCTGAGCGAGCTCGACGGGATGGATCCCGAGCACTCCGCCTTCATGCCGCGGCTGCTGGAGCTGCGTATCGCGGTGATGGAACACGCCCGCGCGGAGGAACGGTACGAGTTCGCCCAGCTGCGGCGGCTGAACGACGCCGGCCGGCTGGCCACGATGGCCAAGGCCGTCAAGGCGGCCGAGGCGACAGCGCCCACCCATCCGCATCCCGGCACGGAGACCGCCGCGAAGAACCTCGCCGTGGGCCCCGTGGCGGCGGTGATGGACCGGGCCCGGGACGCCATCCGCAAGGTCATGGGCAAGGACGGCTGACCACGGCGCCTGTCTGTACCGCTGAAGGGCACCGTGCGCTGTGTCCGGGGCCACGCCCGCCTCGTCCGTGCCCTGTATGAGTGCCTAGCTCACCTGGATCAACTGAAACACCTGGATCGCCTGAAAGGCTGTGCGAGAACCCTGCGGTTCAACCTCATATGCGGTAGTGGGTCGGGGTCTCGCACGGCCCGGCGGTTCACTTACCGGTACGAGTACGGGTACGGGTACGGGTGGCGCGGGGCGAACAGCAAAGCCGTACCGTCGGTGTTGTCAGTGACGTCAAGGAGAGCCGCGCTTGAGGTAACAGCGATGCAGCCACCACTGAGGTTCACGTACTGACTGCTGCCAAGGGGGCTTTCAGCGACCAGTGTCCCCTGTGCCGGGTATGCGGACCGGAGTAAGGCCAGGGCGAGCAGCGACCACGGATTTCCTAGGGCGGGCACGCTGACCGTGCCTGCCGGTGTCACTTCGATCATGGTGGACGTGCTCGGCTCGGGAGGAGGGGGCGCCAGCATCGCCTTCGCCCCCGACGACGGCGGGTCCGGCGGCGGTGGTTGTGGCGGCGGTGAACGCCCGCCAGGCCTGAACAATCCCGGCCTGTTAGGCAGGGCAGCACACGTCAGGGTGGCGGGACGGCCCCGCGTCGGATCCGCCCGGATGCGTCCCCATGGTGCCGCAGGCAACCTGACCATATGAGCGCCCGCATCGTTATCCACCCGCCCCTCGGCACCGGCGGTCGCCGTGTCCACATCGACGGCGCCATCCTCGGCCTCGCTCACAGCGATATGGACGTCGTGGAGTTCTTGCGCCGCGCTGGCCTCCCCGACGCCGAGTCGCTCCTGGATGACCCCCAGCGGGTGGAATGGCGCGGCGGACAGCCACACGACTACGGGGGCCCCAGCCTCAGCAGCGCCTGACCTGCCCCCCAGGCACTGAGCCAGAGGTCGGCGGACCGTCGTAAGGAAGACACGCAAGCCGTCCTCGCCCTCGTGCGCCGACGCGTCAACGTCCTCTGGGCCATGATCAGGGGTACACCTCGCGCGAAGATCGAAGGATCTGGGACGTGCGGCGGTGGTGAGCATTACCTCTGCGGGGGGGGGAGAGGCTGCTGACCTCGATATGAAAGGGGCAAGCATGACCGACACTGGTGCACCCGATCAGCCCGCACGGCGTCACCGCAGACCGGACGAGGCGAGCGACGAGGCGGTCGCCGCGGCCGGGAAGTTCTCTGAGGCATTGGAGACCATCGAACGCGCTCGCGGTCACCTGTACAGCTTTCACCAACTCACCGGCCACGCCGATCTGGCGCTGGACGAGGTTGTGGTCCGGCTGCGAGAGGCGGGCCGCGAGGACCTCGCGCAGCGCCTGAGCCGAGAGCTGATCGGCCGCAACGTTTTGCCCGGACGCTGGACCTTCCAGATCGTCGAGGAGTACGACGAGGGCTACTACGCCCAGTTCCATCGCTTGAATACCTTGCTGCACAAGGAATTGCTGGACGGCCGCACCCACGTCTTCGAGGCCGAGATGAAGGAACGCCGCCGCACGCACGGCGACCCAGCGCACCGCTCTGTACCAGAACACGAGGGACCAGCCTCTTAGAAACCGCTCTTGAAGAGGACACGCCGACGCGGTCGGATCGCGCCGTGCGCAACGAGCTCTCCGGCGGAGCTGTGTCGGTCTTTCGGTCAGTCGCAGGAGCGAGCGGGTTCCGCAGTGCGTGGGCAGAGGGGGAAGGCATGCGGATGCGAGGGGTACGCCGGGCGGTGCTGGCGGTTGCGGCGGCCGGTGCGGTGCTGGCC
>NZ_NHSG01000492.1:0-8595 GCF_020024005.1 Streptomyces purpurogeneiscleroticus | reverse complement strand
CAGCCCACGGTCCCGGAGCCCGCGCAGCCGTACGCCACGCAGCCCGAGCCCGCCCTCGCCCAGCAGCCGGTGGCTCCGCAGCAGGGTCAGCAGGACCAGCAGGCCCAGATGCACGCGGCGCCGACCATCGCCGCCCCCATAGCGCCGCCGGCCGGCACGCCGCCGCAGGCGCCGTACGGTATGCCGCAAGACGGCCCGCAACAGGGGCAGCCCGCTCCCTACGGAGCCCCTGCCCCGGCGGCCCCCTATGGAGCGCCCGCGCCCTATCCGGGCCAGCCCGTGCCACCGCCCGCCCAGCCCGGTCCGTACGGCCAGCAGCCGCCCGGCTACGGGCAGCCCGCGCCGCAGGGCAGCGGGCAGTACGCCGTGCCGCAGCAGGGCGGCCCGGGGCTGGAAGCCTCGCTGCAGAAGTACCGGGAGGCCCCCACAGGGCAGCGCTGGACGCCCCAGAGCGAGAAGCTGATCCGGGTCGACCTCGGAGTCGACGGACAGCCGGTGCTGGCCCGTCAGGGCAGCATGGTGCTCTACCAGGGCAAGGTCGACTTCAGCTACAAGGGTGCCGGCTTCCGCGGCCGCATCGTGGGCAACGCCACCGGCCAGGAGATGCAGCTGATGCGCTGCTCCGGCCAGGGCCAGGTCTTCTTCGCGGAGAACAGCGCCCATGTGCACCCCATCGAGCTGCAGGGCGACGCGATCTGCGTCAACGCCGAGAGCGTGCTGGCCTTCGACGAGTCGCTGCAGCACGAGGTGCGCCGTATCGAAGGGCACGGCATCCCCGGAGGCGCGCTGTTCACCATGCAGTTCCAGGGCACCGGCACGGTGGTTGTGAAGACCGCGGGAACGCCTGTCGTCCTGCCCGTCACTCCGACCACCTTCGCGGACGCCAACGCCATCGTCGCGTGGTCCGCCGCTTCCCAGGTGATCATCTCCAGCCAGGTGCGGCTGCGCCGCAGCGCCTACCCAGGCCACTCCGGCGAGACCGTGAACCTCCAGTTCCGGGGTGCGCCCGGCAACTTCATCGTCGTCCAGCCCTACGAGGTCTGAGGGAGCCCGTCATGACTCAGCAGCAGCTTTCGGGCTACGCCCCGACCGCACCCGCGGCCCGTATGGAGAACCACGGCAGTGCGATGGTGAAGATCGCCATGCAGAGCGGCCAGGACGTCTTCTGCCGCACCGGCTCGATGGTCGCCTATGAAGGCTTCGTCCAGTACGAGCCGAACCCGCCGGCCGTGCGCCAGACGGCCTCCCAGTGGCTGACCGGCGAGGGCGCGCCCCTCATGAAGGCCGGCGGCGACGGCCTGCTCTACCTCGCCGACTACGGCGCGGACGTCGTGTGCCTGAACCTCAACGACGACGCGATCTCCGTGAACGGCACCAACCTGCTCGCCTTCGACGCGCACCTCCAGTGGGGCGTCCAGCGCGTCAAGGGGATGGCGAAGTTCGCGGGACAGGGATTGTTCAACGTGGGGATCGCGGGCACCGGATGGGTCGCGCTGACCTCGCGCGGCACTCCGATCGTCGTCGACTGCGGCCGCGGCGAGGACGAGACCTATGTGGACCCGGACGCGCTCGTGGCCTGGTCGACGAATCTGAACGTGAAGGGCAAGCGCAGCTTCAAGGCGTCCTCGATGATCGGGCGCGGCAGCGGCGAGGCGTACCAGCTCGGCTTCTCCGGCCAGGGCTTCGTGGTCGTACAGCCCAGCGAGGACAGCGCCGACCGGCTCCGGGCCCGGGGCTGAGGGGGAGGACTTCCGTAACCATGCAGAGCCCGCTTTTCGCCTACACAGAGGCGCAGACCCAGGACCGGTACGCGCTGCAGAACCCGCAGTTGCTGCGGGTTGCGCTCACCGGCCACGAGGACCTGCTCGCCCGTAAGGGCACGATGGTCGCCTATCAGGGGCTGCTCGAATTCGACGGGGAGTACCAGACCCCGAACCAGCAGCGGCGGCGCGCCCGGGCCGGCGAGGGCCTGGACCTGATGCGCGTCTCCGGACAGGGCACGGTCTACCTGGCCAACCTCGCCCAGCACGTCCACCTCGTGGACGTCGATCACGACGGGCTGACCGTCGACAGCAACTACGTGCTCGCGCTGGACTCCACGCTCCACTGGGAGGTCATCTCCGTGGACAGCCAGTACGGCATCTCGGGCACCGGCAAGTACCAGCTCAACATCTCAGGGCAGGGCAAGGTCGCGCTGATGACCTCGGGCCAGCCGCTGATGATGCAGGTCACGCCCGACAAGTACGTCAACGCCGACGCGGACGCGGTGGTCGCCTGGTCGACCTCGCTGCGCGTCCAGATGCAGGCGCAGACGCATTCCTCGGGCGTGTGGCGGCGCCGCGGCAGCACGGGCGAGGGCTGGGAGCTCAGCTTCCTCGGACAGGGCTACGCGCTCGTCCAGCCCAGCGAACTGCTGCCGCCGCAGAACGCCGTCATCGGGCAGGGCCTCGCCGCCCAGTACGGGATGGGGCAGCGTGGCGCCCACGGGCAGAACCAGGGCAACATCTTCACGAACTGACACGAACTGAGGGACGCCCTCAGGCGGGCCTCAGAGACGCGCGAGCGGGCCCGGCACTCACTGTGCCGGGCCCGCTCGTCGTGCGTCCTACAGCAGCGCTCTGGTCCGCTCCATGAGGCGTACCACCGACTCGTCGGCCACGTCCGGCACCTCGTCGTACGGGAACCAGCGCAGGTCCAGTGACTCGTCGCTGATCGCCTCCGTGGCGCCCTCGGGGGCCAGCGCGGCGTACTGCACGTCCAAGTGCCACGCGCAGGGCGTGTGATGGCGGTCCAGGCGCACCGGGCCGCCCGGCAGCAGCGTCAGTCCCTGGGCGATACCGGACTCCTCGCGTGCCTCGCGCAGCGCCGCGTCCGCCAGCGTGGCGTCCCCGGGCTCGCAGTGGCCGCCCATCTGCAGCCACATCCGCAGCTTCTTGTGCAGCGTGAGCAGCACCCTGCCGCGCGACGGGTCGATCACCAGGGCGCTCGCCGTGAGGTGCCCGTCGCCGCAGGGCTTCCACATGCCGTCCGGGTGGGTGGCCAGGTGGTCCAGGTACGCCAGCCGCAGCTGCTCCTGGTCGGGAGCGGGCGCGGGCCACTCCTTGAGGACCCGCGCCGCGTTCTCATGAAGGCTCACGGTCACTTCGTGCCGTCGCCCTCGCCGCTGTCCTTGCCCTCGGGACCGTCGCCCTCGGAGCGCTCGCCCTCGGCGCCCTCGTGCTTGGTCAGGTCCGGCTTGCCGCCCTCGGCCGTGCCCTTCGCCGCCTCGCCGAGCATCTTGTCCAGCTCGGAGAAGTCCAGCTGCTCGCGGTGCACGAAGCCGTCCGGGTCGTCCAGGTCCTGCGCCGTGGGGAGCATGTCCGGGTGCGACCACAGCGCGTCCCGGCCCTCCAGGCCGCGCGCGTCCGTGAGCGAGGCCCACAGCCGCGAGGCGTCCCGCAGGCGCCGCGGGCGCAGCTCCAGGCCGATGAGCGTGGCGAAGGTCTGCTCGGCCGGACCGCCGGTCGCCCGGCGCCGCCGCAACGTTTCGCGCAGCGCGTCGGCCGACGGCAGGTGCGGGGCCGCAGCGGCGTGCACCACCGCGTCCACCCAGCCCTCCACGAGCGCCAGCGCCGTCTCCAGACGGGCCAGCGCGGCCTTCTGCTCCGGGGTGTCCTCGGGCTGGAACATGCCCTGCTGCAGCGCGTCCTGCAACTGCTCCGGATGCGCCGGGTCGAGCTGGCCGACCGCGTCCTCCAGCTTGCTGGTGTCGACCTTGATGCCGCGTGCGTAGCCCTCGACCGCACCGAAGAGGTGCGAGCGCAGCCACGGGACGTGCGCGAAGAGGCGCTGGTGGGCGGCCTCGCGCAGCGCCAGGTACAGCCGCACCTCCTCGGGCGGTACGCCCAGGCCGGAGCCGAGCGCCTCGACGTTGCCCGGCAGCAGGGCGGCCTTGCCGGCCGGGCCCAGCGGCAGCCCCACGTCCGTGGAGCCGACGACCTCGCCGGCCAGCGTGCCGAGCGCCTGCCCGATCTGGGTACCGAACATCGCGCCGCCCATGGAGCGCATCATCCCGAGCAGCGGGCCCGCCATGGCCTGCATCTCCTCGGGGAGCACGTCGCCCATCGCGGCGCCGACGCGCTCGGCGACCGGGTCGACCAGTTCCTGCCACACCGGGAGGGTCTCCTCGACCCACTCGGCGCGGCTCCAGGCGACCACGCTGCCCGCGCCCGACGGCAGCGACGTCACGCCGTCCAGCCACAGGTCGGCAAGGCGCACGGCCTCCTCGACCGCGGCCCGCTCACCGGGCGCCACGCTGGCGTCCTTGCTGCCGTCCGGGGCGCCCTGCGCCACCGTCTGGCGCGCGATGTCCTTGGCCATCTCCCAGTTCACCGGGCCGCCCTCGTACGAGAGCATCTGGCCGAGCTTCTGGAAGGCGGCTCCGAGGTCGCCAGGGTTCATCTCGCCCCCGGGCCCTCCCATGCCGCCGAAGAGCGCCGCGAACGGGTTGTCCGCGCCGCCGCTCCCGCCGCCGAACCCGAACGGATTCGCGGGGCCCTGGTTACCTCCCTGGCCGCCCTTCTGCTTGCCGTTGTCGCCGTCCTCCGGCTCCTCCGGCGGAAGGCCGAATCCGAATGGGTTGTCACTCACGGGTTTCCTCGGCTCGTAGGGCCGCCGGCCCCGGGCCGACGGCGGCTGCCCGACATTCCCTTCCAGCCTAGAGGGTGCCCGGCCGTTCTCCGCGGCCGCGGAGAAGGTCGGCCGGACACCTCCTGACACCCCGCGCCGCTCCGGGGCTCGGTGCTTGGCTGTCGGGGCGCCTGCGGCAGGATGGACGCACGCTGGTTCGTACGCGCCGGTGCGCATACGTACTGAAGACAACCGCTGGAGACGCCCGGTGAGTTCCCCAGATCCGACCGTTCGCGCAGCGCGAAACAGTGCTGCCAGGCCCGAGAAGACGTCCGATACGACCCTCCCCGGGGCCGCCGCGCCGCAGCACCGCCCCGTCGTGGCGGTCACCGGCGCCGCCTCCGGTATCGGCGCGCTGCTGACCCGCGCCCTGCTGGAGTCCGACGAGGTCAAGCGGGTCGTGGCCATCGATGAGCGGCGCGGGGACGACGAGGACGCCGACTGGCACGTACTGGATGTCCGCGACCCCGCCATCGCCGAGAAGCTCCGGGGCGCCGACGTCGTCGTCCACCTGGCGCTCGATCTCGACCTGGAGACCGACCCGGCCGCCCGCACCGCGTACAACGTGCGCGGCACCCAGACCGTCCTGACCGCGGCCGCCGCGGCAGGCGTGCACCGGGTCGTCCTGTGCACCTCCGCGATGGTCTACGGGGCGCTGCCCGACAACGACGTCCCGCTCTCCGAGGACGCCGAGCTGCGCGCGACCGCGGACGCCACCGGGGTCGGCGACCTCATGGAGATCGAACGGCTGGCCCACCGGGCGCCGCGCGCCCACCCCGGACTGAACGTCACGGTGCTGCGCCCCACCGTCCTCGTGGGCGGCACCGACACCGCGCTGACCCGGTACTTCGAGTCGCCGCGCCTCCTGGTCGTCGCGGGCTCCCGTCCCACGTGGCAGTTCTGCCACGTGGAGGACCTGGTCAGCGCCCTGGAGTACGCCGCCCTGGAGAAGGTCGAGGGCGAGCTCGCGGTGGGCTGCGACGGCTGGCTGGAGCAGGAGGAGGTCGAGGAGCTCACCGGTATCCGCAGGATGGAGCTGCCTTCCTCGGTGGCCCTCGGCGCCGCGGCGCGGCTGCACCGCATCGGGCTCACGCCCTCGCCCGCCGGCGACCTGGCGTACACGATGCACCCGTGGGTGGTCAGCGGCAGCCGGCTGCACGACGCGGGCTGGCGGCCGCGCTGGACCAATGAGGAGGTGCTCGCCGAGCTCCTGGAGGAGGTCGCGGGGCGGCACACGGTGGCCGGGCGCCGGCTGGGCCGAAAGGACGCCACCGCCGCCGGTGCGGCGGGCGCGACCGTCGCGCTGCTGGGCACCGCCGCACTCGTACGCCGCGCCCGTAAGGCCCGGCGGCGTCTCTGAGGCGGCGCGGCGGCGCCTCTCGGGCCACGCGCACCACAGGGGTGCCGGGGACCGTACGGAAGCGGTGGCTCCCTCCGGACGGCGGGAATGCGTCGTCCGTACGCGGCGGCAGTCCCCCTACGGTCTGGTAGGACCCTCCATAAGGCGGTACGTACACCAGGTGAAACAGCCATTCCCCCGCGCCGCGTCCGTGGGGCACGATGGGCACATGTCTGGTACGAACCACCACTCGTCGCCGCGCCCCGATCACCCCGGTGAGCAGGGGACAGCGGATCCGATCCGGCTGCTGGGCATCCGGGACACGCCGCTGTCCGTGGACGAGGTGTTCACAGCCGTCGGGGACGCCGCGTCCGGCGGGACCGCCCTGTTCGTCGGCACCGTCCGCTCGCACGACGGCGGCTCGGACGTCGACGGGCTCGGCTACTCCGCACACCCGACGGCCGAGGCGGAGCTCCGCAGGGTCGCGGAGAAGGTGGCGGCGGACTTCCCCGTCCGGGCGCTGGCCGCGGTCCACCGGGTGGGGGATCTGCGCATCGGTGACCTCGCGGTCGTCGTGGCGGTGTCCTGCGCGCACCGGGGCGAAGCCTTCGAGGCGTGCAGACGGCTCATCGACGACCTCAAGCACGAGGTCCCCATCTGGAAGCACCAGACGTTTTCGGACGGGACAGAAGAATGGGTCGGCGCGTAGCGCCGTCTTCTGGGGGCGGAGGTCGGGCGACGGGAGGGCGGGTCGGCGCATAGCGCCGCCTTCCGGGGGTGGAGGCCGGGTGACGGGAGGGCAGGTCGGCGCGTAGCCCCCTCCACGTGATCGGTTCGCTCCCATGGCGTAAAGAAAGCGTGTAGGGCGCATTCATGGGGCGCGCGGGAGTCGTGAGCTGCCCATAAGTGGGTACGCGCTCTCTACGGGCGCCCCGCCGCAGACGCCCGGTGATCAGCCGGACAGCCGACATCATCCTCCGGTTGCGTAACCCGCCCCCGGGCCTGAGCGTTGAGCTGTCGGATGGTTAATCTGCTTATTCGTCGTTGCGGTTGTGTACAAGGGGTCGGGAGGCCGCTATGGGTGCGCTTCTCTGGTTGCTGATTCCGGTTCTCGCCGCACTGGCTGCGGGCGTGTGGAGTACGTGGACCATGAGGTACCGCAAGGCCGGGGATGTTGCCGAGCTCGCCGGGTACGCCCGTTTCCGAGAGGCAATGGAGCGGGAGGACGTGCCGCCCGCGGAGGTCCGTTCCGACGCGGCCTGAGCCACGTACGGACGGCCCCGCGGGCCGCTTGTCATACCCGTCCCGTACTGTCGTTCCATGCCACGCCGGACCGCGACGCTCCTCGCTTCGACCCTCATGCTGATCGCGCTGTTGTGCGCCGGGGTGCTGATTCCGGTGCCGTACGCGCAGATGACGCCGGGGCCCACGGTCAACACCCTCGGCGACCATGGCGGCGAGCCGGTGCTGCAGATCGACGGCCGCAAGACGTATCCGACGTCCGGTCATCTCAACATGACGACGGTCCGTGTCACCGGCCCCGACTACCGCATGAACCTCTTCGAGGCGGCGTACGGCTGGCTGGCGCACGACAGCGCCGTGGTGCCGCACAAGACGCTGTACCCGGACAACCAGACGGCCGAGCAGGCCGACCAGGAGAACGCCGAGGAGTTCAGCCAGTCCCAGGAGAGCGCCAAGGTGGCGGCCCTGAACGAGCTGCACATTCCGGTGGACTCGCAGGTCGTGGTCGCCTCGGTCATGAAGGACACTCCGGCCGACGGCACGCTGCACGCCGGTGACGTCATCAAGGCGGTGGACGGTACGGCGGTGAAGCGGCCCGCGGACGTCGCCGGGATGGTCACGAAGCACAAGGCGGGCGAGAAGGTCACCTTCACGCTGGTCCCGGCCAAGGAAGCGGCCGCGGCGGAGAAGAAGGGCCGCAAGCCCTCCGGTGGCCGCCAGGTCTCGCTGACGACGAAGAAGGCCACGGACGGCCGGGCCATCGTCGGCATCCAGGCCGGTCTCGATCACACGTTCCCGTTCGAGATCGACATCAAGCTCGCCGATGTGGGTGGTCCGAGTGCGGGGCTGATGTTTGCTCTCGGGATCGTCGACAAGCTCACGCCCGAGGACCTGACCGGCGGGAGCTTCGTCGCCGGTACGGGAACGATCGACGAGAAGGGCAAGGTCGGGCCGATCGGCGGTATTTCCATGAAGACCGTCGCGGCCCGCGACCAGGGCGCCGAGTACTTCCTCACTCCGAAGGACAACTGCGCGACCGCGGCCAAGGACACCCCGGACGGGCTCCGGCTCGTCAAGGTGAACACCATTCACGACGCGACACAGGCCCTGTCGAAGATCCGCAAGGGCGACACGGCGCACTTGCCGAGCTGCACGCCTGCCGCGCACTCCTGACGGCAGCTCGGGGCCGCACGGGCGCTCTGGCCGAGCGCCCCGAGCCGGCTCGGGGCGCGCCCCGAGCCGGCTCACCCCACGAGCGCGCTCCGAGCCGCCGAGCCCACTGTGCTCGTCCTGAAGCCCCAAGCCCCCGTGCGCGCCCATGAAGCCGCCAAGCCCCCCCGTGAGCG
>NZ_NHSG01000491.1:0-8702 GCF_020024005.1 Streptomyces purpurogeneiscleroticus | reverse complement strand
ACCGCACCTCCCCCGACCACCCACCCCGCGAGTCAGCGCAGATCACAAGGCGTGTCGTGGGGCGCTCGCACAAAGACGCGCGGGACGAATCGGTACACAAGTCACCCGACCGTGCCCTCCCTCGGCACGGGGTGCCGAAGAGGCGTTAGCATGCGGCGCCATGAGTTCCCCCACTGGGCCCGCACCCGGCCTGCCTGTACGAATGCCGCGTCCGCGCCAGCCCGGACGCCACCGCAAACCCGAGCCGGTCGCCGCTCCCGAGGGCGCGCCCGCCCTCGTCCTGGCCGTCCCCGGCGCTCCCACCGCCGCGTCGCGCGGCCTGGCGGAGGAGGTGTCCAGCATCGCCCGCTCCGAGCTGCCCGGCCTCGACGCGCGGATCGGGTACGTCGACGGCGGCGACGAGGAGTTCCCGTCGCTGGAGGCCGTGCTCGCGCACGCCGCCGCCGAGCGCAGGGCCCGCATCGAGGGCGGTGCGCAGGAGCTGAAGGACAGCCCGGCCGCCGTGGTCGTGCCGCTGCTCGCGGGCCCCGACAACGCCCTGCTGCGCCGCATACGCCAGGCGATCATGAACAGCGGCTCCGCCGCCGAGCTCACCGATGTGCTCGGGCCGCACCCGCTGCTCGCCGAGGGCCTGCACGTGCGGCTGTCCGAGGCCGGCCTGGCGCGCGCCGACCGCGCCCGTCTGTTCACGGTCGCAACGGCCGCTGACGGCATCATTCTCGCCACCGTCGGCGGCGAGGAGGCCGTGCAGGCCGCCGGCATCACCGGCATGCTGCTCTCCGCGCGCCTCGCGGTGCCGGTGCTGGCCGCCGCGCTGGACGAGGACGGCGCGATCTCGCGCACGGCCGAGCAGCTGCGCGCCTCCGGTTCGCAGCAGCTGGCGCTGGCCCCGTACCTGATCGGCCCGGAGATCGCCGACGGGCTGCTGGGGGCGGCCGCGGCCGAGGCGGGCTGCGCCTCCGCGGAGGCGCTGGGTGCGTACATGGCGGTGGGCCGCCTGGTCCTGTCCAACTACGCGGCGTCGCTCGGCATCACGCTGCAGTCGGCACAGGGCGCCGCGACCCGCTGAACCGCCGCCGGCCGCCAGCGGCAGCCGGCGACCCGGCCTGGTGAACAAACCAGTGGGCGATGCAGTGGGCAAAGCAGTGAACACAACAGTGGACGAAGCACCGGATGGGCCGTCCCGCACCACGCGGGGCGGCCCATCGCCGTATCCGGGCGCGCCCACGGCGCTCATCCGCTCGTCCGCCCCACCAGCACCCGTACCCGTACCTCCTCCGCGTACGGGCCCTGGGGGAGCGCGGCCCGCAGGCCGGCGGCGAAGTGCGGGCGGTCGGCGCGGGTCGGCAGCCGGCCGGCCGGTACGGCGGAGCAGACGCCGCCGACCAGCTCCTCGAACGTCAGCTCCACGCGGTAGCGGTGGTCGATCTCGCGCACCCCGTCGTAGCCCGCCGCGCGCAGCGCGCGGGCGTAGCGGTCCTGATCGTCGTCGGCCGTGCCGCAGGTGGCCTGGAGGACCGTGCCGAAGTACCGCTCCAGGTAGCCGCGCAGCGCGTCCGCCCAGTAGCTCTCCTGCTGCCAGAGCGGCACGCCGTTCGCGATCACGGCGATGCCGCCGCCGGGCCGGAGCAGCGGGCGCAGCTCGCGGAAGAGCTGCTCGTGGTCCATCCAGTGCAGCGCCTGGCCGATGGCGGCCATGGCCAGGGAGCCGCGGCCGAGCAGCGTGCCGAGCGCCGGGACGTCGCTGTCCGCGCCGAGCACCCAGGTGGCGTTGCGTACGCCTGCCTCGTCGGCGGCCCGGCGGGCCAGCCGCAGCATGTCCGGTTCGGGGTCCATGCCGAGTACGGAGCCGACCCGCTCGGCAAGCGGCACGGTCAGCTGTCCCGTGCCGCAGCCGAGGTCGAGTGCGGTGTCGCCGGCGGTCAGGCCGAAGGCTTCCTGGAGGGCGTCCAGGAGCTCCGGGCGGTAGCCGCGCCGGAAGCGGGCGTAGTACTCGGCGACTTCACCACTGAATCCGACGGTCATGCCGTCAGGGTGCCCGGTTCCTGGCCGCCGCGCCCGGCATTCGGACGATCTCGCCGCCGAGCGTCCGCTATCGGCTGAACATACTCAACGGTCGGTGCGGACGGGCACGTTCCCGAAGACCACGCAGGAAGCCGACGGTACCGGGAGCGAACCTGCCCGCTCCGGGACGCCCGTTTCGGGGTCGACCGTGAACCATGTGACGTCCCCGGAGCGCTCGTTGGCGGCGTAGAGGTGCCGCCCCTCGGGGTGCAGCGCCAAGTCGCGCGGCCAAGTACCGCCGCACGGCACGGTCGTGACGAGCCGCGGCGCCAGACCGTCCTGATCCAGCGTCAGTACGGCGATGCTGTCGTCACCGCGGTTGGCGGCCCAGCCGAACCGTCCGTCGGCGGAGACCACGAACTCGGACGGCAGCGTCGGCGTCACACCGCCCTCGGGCAGTACGGACGTCTCCCCCACCGGCGTCAGCACCCCCTGCACGGCGTCCCAGCGGCAGGTGGTCACCGTCGGCTCCAGCTCGTTGATGATGTACGCGAGCCGGCCGCCCGGGTGGAAGCGCAGATGGCGCGGGCCACTGCCGGCGCGCAGCGCGACCTCGCGGCGCATGACCAGTTGCCCGCTCCCCGGGTCGATGTCGCAGACGCGTACGGAGTCGGTGCCGAGGTCCACGCTGAGCACCCAGCGTCCCGTGGGGTCGGCCACCACGGCGTGCGCGTGCGGGCCGGTCTGCCGCTTGGGGTCCGTACCGCTGCCGCGGTGCTGGAGCACGGCGCCGGGGCCGGGCGCGGTGGGCGCGCCGTCGGCCCGCAGGGGCAGCGCGCTCACGCTGCCGGAGCGGTAGTTGGCGGTCAGCAGGTGTCCGGCGTGCGGGGTGAGGTGGGTGGGCGCGGAGCCGTGTACGGGCACCGGCGGCGCGAGCGGTTCCGGCCGGTCGCCCGCGAGCGAGAACGCCGCGGCCGCGCCGTCGGGCGTCTCGCTCACCACGTACAGCAGCCGGCCGTCGCCGGACACCGCGAGGTAGGCGGGGTGGGTCACCGCGTCGGTGCGGTGCAGTTCCTTCAAGGCCCCGCTCTCCGGATCGACCTCCGCGGTCACGATGCCGGCCCCGCCGGCCGTCGACCCGATGTACGCCCGCCGCCCGGCACCGTTCCGGCTCCCAGCGTTCACACCCGTACCCCGCTTCCCGTCCGCACGCCCCGCATCGGTCGGTCACCGACGCTAACAGCCGGGGTGGCGCGGAGCCCGCCCGAATCCGCCCGTACTCGGTCCGACTGCGTTCGTACAGCCCGTGCGTATCCCGCCCGTGCGGCGTCGTCAGGCGCTGATCAGTGGCGGACGGCCGGAGTCGCGCAGCGGTACCGCGAGTTCGGTGAGCGCTCTTTCCAGGCCGTGGAGATGGGCGAGGGCCGGTTCCGCCGCCGGGATGTGCGACGCGGCGGCCAGGCTCACCCGCTGCCGGCCGGCCACCTGCTCCGGCGACGTCAGCGCCGCCACCGCGGCCTCGACGCGCCGGCAGGCCGCGGTGAGGCGGTCGTCGTGGGACGCCTCGGGATCGGCGGCGACGGCGGCCAGCCCGCGGACCTCGCGGGCGCAGTCGTCGAGCAGGGCGACGACCTGACGCGCCCGCTCCTTGCGAGCACGCAGCGGACTGAGCGGGTGGACCAGCGGGGCGATCGAGACCCGCACCTTGCCGAGCAGCAGCTCCAGCTCGGCGATCCGCGGCGCGGGGTCGGCGGCCGCGGAACCGGCCAGCCGCGCGGCGGCCTCGGCCGTGCAGGCGTGCACGCAGCGCAGCGCGCGCTCGATCCAGGCGTCCGTCGTGGCGTGCGTGGTGACGGGCAGCACGAGCAGCACCGCCAGTACCGCGCCGAGCGCCCCGACGCCCGTCTCCGTGACCCGCAGCACGAGCAGCCCCGGGTCCAGCACTCCGAGGAGCCCGTACAGCAGCCCTGCCATCACCGTCACCGCGAACATCATCCAGGTGTACGAGACGGCGGCCGTGTAGAAGATGCCGAAGACACAGACCGCGACGAGCGCGGCGGTGGGCACCGGCGCGCCGTGCAGCGGTACGGCGACGCCCAGCCCGACGGCGATCCCGATCACCGTGCCGAGCACCCGCCGGAAGCTCCGTACCAGCGTCTCGCCGCTCGACGCGGTGTTCACGAAGACCCACCACGTCGCGCCCACGGCCCAGTACCAACGGTCCTGCGAGAGCAGCTGCCCCGCCGCGAGGGCGAAGGCACCGCCGGCCATGGCCTGGACCGCCTGCCGCGTGGTCGGCCGGGCGAGCCCGGTGCCGGCGTTCAGGGGCGGTACGACGGCGGGCGGCGGCAGCCGGCGCTCGTAGCACCACAGCCCGAAGCGCACGGCCGAGGAGGCGAGCAGCGACAGCAGCATCGCTTCGTACAGCTCGGGCAACTGGCCGGGCACCGTGTGCAGGAACTGCGACGCGAAGAAGGCCATGAAGCCGAGCACGCCGAGTGAGTGGCCCCGCGGCCCCCACCGGCGCGCGTACACCCCGGCGCCGACCACGGCGAGAAAGGCCGCGTCCCGGGCCAACGGGTAGTCGTGCAGCATCGCGGCGAGGGCGAGTACGGGGAAACCCACCGCCGGGAACAGCGCGGTGGTGACCGCCTGCCCGCGGACCGTCGGGTCCGTCACCGTGAAGAGGGCCAGCAGGGCCGCGAGCCCACCGAAGATGACCGCGACCAGCGAATGACCGGCCGCCCCGCACAGGACCACCGCCAGCCCGATGCCGAGCACCGCCCGCAGCGCACTGCGCAACCGCAGCCGCCCCGGATCCGGAGCAACGAACACCCTCTTCAGCACGAATCCCCGCCCCTTCTGCGTTCCAGCACTGCATGGCATGAAAAAGGCGCCGCGGAATCCGCAGCGCCATCGACACGACCATCAGAACACCCGAGGACACACTGGCTCAACAGAGGCCGGATTCACTGTGCCATTGGTCCAGCGGACCGCGCGTCCGGTGCCGCACGGGCGGGCCAATGGACCACTGAGCACCCGCCGGCCCCGGACCGTCTCACGTGCTGAAATACTCGTCTCAGCGGCTTGATCCCAGCAGGTCGGACGGCGCAGAATGCGGGGCATGACTGCTGCTGCCGACCTCCTCGTGGGACGTCTCCACGTCGATCTGTGTCGCCAGTCCAGCGCCAACTGTCGTATCTGACGCCTTCTCCGGCCGCGTTCCCCGCTCTTTCCGGGCCCGCGCTGCCGCGCCTTTCTCCTGCTTTCCGAAGCCCTGCTGTCAGAAGTTCTGCTGTCAGAAGCTCCGCTCTCCGCAGCTCTGCTTTCTGAAGCTCAGCTTCCGCAGCTTTCCTTTCCGCACCCGGTGACGCGCCACTGTCGCCTCCTCCGCGGCGCACCGTCATGCCCTGCGCCGGGCCGCCGTGCCCTGCCCGGACGTGACCCGCCGCCCTTCCCCGGAGTCCTCGATGTCTTCTCCCCTGACGTTCCATTGGTTCCTGCCCACGACCGGTGACAGCCGGCACATCGTCGGCGGGGGCCACGGCTCCTTGCCCGGCACCGCCGGCGGGGACCGGCCCGCCTCCGTCGAGTACCTCGGCCAGATCGCCCGCAGCGCCGAACAGCTGGGCTTCGTCGGGGCGTTGACGCCGACGGGCGCGTGGTGCGAGGACGCCTGGCTGACCACGGCGATGCTCACGCAGGTCACCGAGCGGCTGAAGTTCCTCGTCGCCTTCCGGCCCGGCCAGATCAGCCCGACCCTGTCGGCGCAGATGGCCGCGACCTACCAGCGGCAGTCGCACGGCCGGCTGCTGCTCAACGTCGTCACCGGCGGCGAGTCGGCGGAGCAGCGCGCGTACGGCGACTTCCTCGACAAGGACCAGCGCTACGCGCGCACCGGCGAGTTCCTCGACATCGTGCGGCGGCTGTGGGACGGCGAGACGGTCGACCACCACGGCGAGCATCTGCGGGTCGAGGGCGCCAGGCTCAACCGGCTGCCCGACCCGGTGCCGCAGGTCTACTTCGGCGGCTCCTCGCCCGCGGCCGGCGAGGTGGCCGCGCGGTACACCGATGTCTATCTGACCTGGGGCGAGCCGCCGCAGCAGGTGAAGCAGAAGATCGACTGGATCCGGTCGCTGGCCGCCGCGCAGGGCCGCGACGTACGGTTCGGCATCCGGCTGCACACCATCAGCCGGGACACCTCGGAGCAGGCGTGGGCCGAGGCCGAGCGGCTGCTGAAGGGCATGGACCCCGAACGCATCAAGGCGGTGCAGCAGGGGCTGGCGACCAGCGAGTCCGAGGGCCAGCGCCGGATGCGCGAGCTGCACAACAGCGGGTCCAGCGACAACCTGGAGATCTACCCCAACCTGTGGGCGGGCGTCGGGCTGGTACGCGGCGGCGCCGGCACGGCACTGGTGGGCAGCCACGCCGAGGTCGCGAACCTCATCGAGGAGTACGCCCGGCTGGGCATCGAGGAGTTCGTCCTCTCCGGGGTGCCGCACCTGGAGGAGGCGTACTGGTTCGGCGAGGGCGTGCTGCCGCTGCTGGAGCGGCGCGGCCTGTGGCAGCACCCGGCCGGGCCGCGCACCGTCGAGGCGGGCATCGTCCCGTTCGCCGGCCGATGAGCCCGGCCCCCGCGCCCTCGCAGGCGCCACCGCATCCGGACGAGCACCAGTCGGGCGCCCCGCCGACCCGGCTGAAGACCGTGGTGCTCGCCAGCCTGCTGGGCACCACCGTCGAGTGGTACGACTTCTTCCTGTACTCGACGGCCGCCGGGCTGGTCTTCAACAAGCTGTTCTTCCCGACGGCGAACGGCACGGTCGGCACGATGCTGTCGTTCGCGACGTTCGCCGTGGGCTTCGTCGCCCGCCCGGTCGGCGGGCTGCTGTTCGGGCACATCGGCGACCGCATCGGCCGCAAGCGCACCCTCGCCTTCACGATGGGCCTGATGGGCGTCTCGACCGCGCTCATCGGCCTGCTGCCGACGTACCAGCAGGTCGGACTGCTCGCCCCCGCACTGCTCCTGGTCCTGCGCGTCGCGCAGGGCGTGGCGCTGGGCGGCGAGTGGGCGGGGGCGGTCCTGCTGGCGGTCGAGTACGGGCCCGACGGTCGCAAGGGCCGGTTCGGCAGCTATCCGCAGATCGGCCTGGCACTCGGACTGGCACTCGGTACGGGGGTGTTCGCGCTCCTCAACGACGTGCTCAGCGACGCCGCCTTCCTGGGTTACGGGTGGCGGATCGCGTTCCTCGTCAGCCTGGTGCTCGTCGGGGTCGGCCTGACCGTACGGCTGAAGATCGACGAGACCCCGGCCTTCCGCGCGGTACGCCGGCTGCAGGAGCTGCCGCGCTCCGCGCCCCTGGTGGAGCTGGTTCGCGAGCCCGCGGCGCGTCGGCACGTCCTGCTCGGCATGCTGGCGCGGTGGGGTGAGGGAGCCGCCTTCAACACGTGGGGCGTCTTCGCGATCACTTACGCGACGGGGACGCTGAAGCTGGACCGGACGCCGGTACTGCTCGCGGTGACGGCAGCCGCGCTGGTCATGGCTGTGCTGATACCGGTGTCCGGTGCGGCGGTCGACCGGCTGGGCGCGCGCCGCGTCTACCTCGTGGGCATGGGCGCCTTCGCCGTCTCGGTCTTCCCGGCGTTCTGGCTCTTCGGCACGGGCGGGGCGTGGGCGTTCGCGGTGGCGCTGCTGCTCACCCTCGGTGTCGTGCACGCGTCGTTCTACGGTGCCCAGGGCACGCTGTTCGCCGCGCTGTTCCGTACCCCCGTCCGGTACACGGGCATGTCGTTCGTCTACCAGATGTCCGGCATCTTCGCGTCGGGGATCACCCCGCTGATCATGACGGCGCTGCTGGCCCTGGGATCGGGCACGCCGTGGCTCGCCTGCGGCTACCTGGCCCTGACCGGCCTGGTGAGCATGGTGGCGACCGCCCGGCTCCGGGACTCGGACCTGCACGTCCCGACCGGCCGGTCGCGTCGCCTCACGCCGTAGCCATCGCCGCGCCCGTACGGTACTTGCGTACGTACGCGGTGCAGAGCTCGACGACGAACTTCGTGAGGATCGCCTCGGCGATGACGAGGCCGGCCTTCGCCAGCGCCGCACAAAGGAATTCACCCACCGGAATCACGCTCCTGTCTCTCGTGTCCGCGGCTTCCGGCGGGAGGCCGCGGCGGTCCCTCTGACTCCATCCATGCCCTGGCGAGGTGACGTAGGGATGACCAGGAACCAATGCACGGTTACGCCACGATGAATTGCCGGGCTGCACGACACGGGTTCAGGGCATGCCACGCAGGCCCAGTCGGAGGTGTTCGGTGTGGTGCAGGGCCTCGTCGAGGAGCTGGGCGACATGGCCGTCGTACAGCCGGTAAACGATGCGCCGCCCTTCGCGGTGGCCGCTGACCAGGCCCAGCGTGCGCAGCAGGCGCAGCTGGTGGGAGACGGCGGACTGGGCCATGCCGATCTCCGCGGCGAGCTCGGAGACCGGGTGCGGGCGGTTCCGCAGCGCGGCGAGGATCAGCAGCCGGGAGGGGGCGGCCAGGGCCTGCAGGGTGGTCGCGACGGCCGTCGCGGTCGCCGCGTCCAGGGCCACCCCCTCCTCTTCGCCGATTTCCGCGTCAGCGGCGGGCACGGCCGCGCCTGCCTGCCGCCCGCGCTGGAGCTCCGGTTCATCCGGCCACCGGGTGCGGCGCGGCAGGGC
>NZ_NHSG01000490.1:0-8650 GCF_020024005.1 Streptomyces purpurogeneiscleroticus | reverse complement strand
GACAACCTCGCGCTCCTGACGATCGGCGCCACGCTGCTGTGCTGCGTGCTGGGCGTGCTCGGCGTGCACGCCGTCGCCTCGGGCCGGGCGCAGCACGCCGAGCTGGTCGACCGGCTCGACCGGACCGGGCAGTTCCGCGCGCCGGGCCACCGCCGCGGCTTCGACGGCCTGGACCGCCGGCTGCGCGGGACGCGGTTCGGCAAGCGGCTGGAGCTCCGGCTCGCGGCCACCGGCCTGGACCTCACGCCCGGCACGTTCTTCGCGGCCATGGTCGCGGCGGTGCTCGGCCTGTGGCTCCTCGCCAGTGTGCTGCTCGCGCCGTTCTTCGGGCCGATCGCCGGCGCCGCGGGCCTGTGGGGCGCGTTCGCGTACCTCAACTGGCAGCGCCAGAAGCGCACCGAGCGGTTCATCAACCAGCTCCCCGAGCTCTCCCGGGTCCTCGCCAACGCCACCCAGGCGGGCCTGGCGCTCCGTACCGCGCTGGCCATGGCCGCCGAGGAGCTGGAGGCCCCGGCCGGCGAGGAGCTGGGCAAGGTCGCCGACCAGCTCGCCGTCGGCCACTCCATCGACGACGCGCTCGGCGCGCTCGCCGAACGGCTGCCCTCGCGCGAGCTGGTCGTCCTGGTCACCACACTGGTACTCGCCAACCGGGCGGGCGGCACGGTGGTCAGCTCGCTGCGCAACCTCACCGAGACCCTGGAGGAGCGCAAGGAGACCCGCCGCGAGGTCCGTACGCAGCTGTCGCAGGTCACCGCCACCGGGTACGTCGTCCCGCTGCTGGGCCTGGGCGCGCTGCTCGTCATGAACGGCATCTGGCCCGGCGCGCTGGACAAGATCACCGGCAGCGTGCTGGGCCAGGGCACGATCCTCGTCTCGCTCGCCCTGTACGCGCTGGGCTTCTTCCTCGTCCGCCGGCTCGGCAAGATCGACGTCTGAGAGGCGCACCATGGGACTCCTCTTCGCCCTCCTCCTCGGCCTCGCCGTCCTCGGCGCGGTGTACGGCTGGCGGCTGTACCGCTCCGAGGCCAAGCTGCCCGGCGACCTCGTCGTGGCACTGGAGGTCGGCTCCTCCCGCACCAGCGCGGCGGGCTCGGCCATCGACCGGCTCGGCATGCGGTACGCGCCGATGGTGCTGCGCATGATGGGCCCCCAGCGCGTCGACCGGCTGCGCAAGCGCATCGACATGGCGGGCAACCCCGGCGGCCTCACCGTCGACCGGTACGCGGCCCGCCGCTTCGTCTACGGCGTCACCGGCGCGCTCGGCGCCCTCGCGATGGCGGCGAACGGCCAGCCGGTACTGGCCCTCCTGATGGTCGCGTTCGGCCTCTTCTGGGTCGAGGTCGCCCTCTGGTCCGCCGTCCGGCAGCGCAAGGAAGCCATCGAGCGCACCCTCCCCGACTTCCTCGACGTGCTCGCCGTCGTGGTCTCCGCGGGCCTCGGCTTCCGCCAGGCCCTGGACCGTACCGCCGAGAAGTACGAGGGCCCCTGGTCCGACGAACTGCGCATCACGCTCCGCCAGATGGACATGGGCGTCAGCCGCCGCCAGGCGTTCGAGGAGCTGCGCCGGCGCAACGACTCCGAGCAGGTCGCGATGTTCGTCACCGCGCTCCAGCAGGGCGAGGAGCTGGGCGCGCCGATCGTCGACACGCTCATCGCGATCGCCAACGACATGCGGCGCACCGACGCCCAGAACGCCCGCCGCAAGGCGGCCAGGGCCGTCCCCAAGGCCACCACCACGATCACGATGGTCATGGTCCCGGCCACGATCCTGCTGATCGGCGCGGGGATGTTCCTGGGATCGGGGCTGCTGGGGTGAGGCGCGGCGCGGCGGACCGGCGGGACCGGCGGGGCGGTGTGTTCCGGCGGCGCGCCGCCGCGCCCATCACCGCGGGCGGCCCGCTGCCGCCGCACGGCCCCGAGGACCCGGCCGCGCCCAACGCCGAGCCCACGCTCCGCCTCCAGCTCAGCGCCCTCCAGGCGCTGTGCCGGCAGGTCTTCGGATTCCGGCTGGCGATGATCGCCCTCGCCACCCCGTTCGCCATCTACGGCACCAAGCGCGGCTGGCCCACCATCCTGGTCTGCTCCGCCGTGCTGTTCACCTTCATGGCGTCCTACATGCTCTTCCGCGACTGGGAGCGCTTCGGGCCGCTGCTGCTGCGCCACCACTGGCTGCTCGCCCTGGACGCCGCCTTCGGCGCCCTCCTCCTCTTCACGGCCTCGCCCGCCAGCCCGCTGAGCTACGTCACGATGTGCACGCCGCTGCTGGCGGGCCTGGCCTACGGCTGGCGCGGCGCGGGCGTCTTCGCCTCGCTGACCGTCTGCGTCGTCCTGCTGGCGTACGTCGGCGACGCGGACCTCGACATCACGCTCGCCGGCTCCACCCTGCTGCCCGGCGTCTGCGTCCTGGCCGGCGCGGTCGGCGTCACCCTGCGCAATCTGATGCTGCGGTTCGGCGCGGCCAGCCAGGCGCTCAGCGAGACCCGCTCCCGGCTCGCCGTCAACGAGGCCGTCGAGTCCGAACGCGCCCGGCTCGCCCGCGAGATGCACGACTCGGTCGCCAAGACGCTGCACGGCCTGGCGCTGGCCGCCGACGGCCTGGCCTCCTCCGCCGACCGCACCGACCCCACGACGGTCAAGCGCCGGGCCGAGCTGGTCGCCCGGGCCGCCCGCCGGGCCGCGGCCGAGTCCCGCGAACTCCTCTCCGACCTGCGGCGCGAGACCGGCCTGGACGGCGGCGTCGACGTCTTCGGCGAACTGCGCGCGCGGGTCGCCGACTTCGCCCGCCGTACCGGCTTCACGGCCTGCTACCGCCCGCTGGGTGACGATCCCGCACCCCCGCTCCCGCAGGCCATCGCCCGCCAGCTGCTCACCATCGTCACCGAGGCCATGGACAACGCCCGCCGGCACGCGGCACCCAGCCGGCTGGACGTCACGGCGGGCGTGGTCGAGAGCAGCCTGCGCATCAGCGTGTACGACGACGGCCGCGGCCTGCCGCCCGGTACCACCCTGGACGGCCTGCGCAGGGCCGGGCACTTCGGCCTGGTCGGCATGGTGGAGCGGGCGGCCGGCATCGGCGCCCGCATCCGCATCGGCCGCGGCCGCGCGACCAAGGGGACGGAGGTCCGGGTGGAACTCCCCCTGGCGGCCGTCCTGCCCAAGGCGCCGTTCGCGCCGCTTCCCGTACCGCCGTCCCGTCCATCCGCCAGGCCGTGAGAGGAGGCCGCACCATGCCGGGATTCCGTGATCCGGGCGGCGCGCCCGCCACCGACCCGTTCCCCTTCGACGACATGTTCCCCTTCGACGACGAGATGTTCGTCCTGGACGACGATCCGTTCGCCTTCGGGGACGGGCCGTCGGCCGCGGCGGACCCGTCGCCCTTCGGGGAGGCCCCGGCGGCCTTCACGGACGGCCCGCAGCCCGAGCCGTGCGCGCCCCTGCGGGTCCTCGTCGCGGACGACAACCCCGTCGTCCGCGCGGGGCTCACCGTCCTCCTCTCCGGGCGCCCGGACCTCCGGGTCGTCGCGGAGGCCGCCGACGGCCGCCAGGCGTACGAAGCGGCGCGGCAGCACCGCCCCGACGTCGTCCTGCTCGACGTCCGGATGCCCGGCGTCGACGGCATCTCGGCGCTGCCCCACCTCGCCCGCCTCGCGCCCGTCATGATGCTCACGTACAGCCGGGAGAGCGAGCTCGTACGGGAGTCGCTGCGGCTGGGCGCGGGCGGCTATCTCGTGCACGGCGAGTTCACCGCGGACGAACTGGCCGACGCGGTACGGGACATCACGGCGGGCCGCGCCCGCTTCACCGCCACGGCCTGCAACGCCCTGCTCGCCCACGTCCGTTCGGAGCCGCCCGCCCCGGGCGTCCCCCCACAGCCCCTCCCGGACGGCCTGGGCGCGGCGTACGGGGCGGAGCCGGCGGGCGGCGCGCCGTACGGAACCGGCCAAGGAGCCGGGGCTTCACCTTCCGGCCACCGTACGGGCGGACCGGACGAACGCGCTGCTGCTGCAAATGGCAATTCCAGTCAGAATGGCCCGGCCGCTGCTGCTAGTTCGCAGTATTGCGGGGTGTACTCGGTCTCGAATTCATCGCGTCCGGTGCAAACTACTTCGCAACCGCAAGTCGATATGGCACAGTCTGCGACTGGGCCGCACCGAGCGGCCGCTGCCGTCCCCGCACAGCGGGACGGTGCCCGGTGGGCGCAGCAGGGAAACGGCACGGACCGGTTCGGGCTGAGCCATCGCGAGGCGGAGGTGATGGAACTGATCGCGGCAGGCATGACCAACGCGCAGATCGCCGCCACCTGCTTCATCAGCGAGAAGACCGTCAAGAACCACATCAACCGGATCTTCACCAAGCTGCACGCCACCAGCCGGAGCCAGGCCATCGCGGTCTGGCTCGGTACCGCCCGAAGGGGAACGCAGAGCCATGGCTGAAGGGGGGACGGGCCGCCCGGCCCGACGGGGGCCCGGCGCGGTCCGCACCGGAATTTGGGCCCGTGGGGAGGTTTGGGCCCGGGTTTGGGCCCGGGGACCCATGCCCGGCGTGGGTGCTCGGGCGTACGTTTCCGGAGTCGCCGGCGGTACCGGCCGGGGGGAAGCAGGTGCCACGTACGGCGTGGAAACCTGCGCGCCGGCCCTCACCCGGCCGGCCGGACCCGGAGGGGAACACCACCATCATGAACCAGCGGATGCTCAAGGCCACGACCGCCACTCAGGTGTACGTCGGTACCTGGCGGGACGCCTGCATCGAGCGGATGTACGGGCGGGAGCGCTCCAAGGGGCAGACCGCGGTGGAGTACATCGGCATGATCGTGGTGGTTGTGGCGATCATGGCGGCGATCGCGGGCTTCACGGACATCGGCGACACGATCAAGAACAAGATCAAGGCCGCGATCAACAGCGTCAAGACCGGCTGAACCTTCCCGCGCCGCGGATCTCGCGCGCGGCGCTGCGGACGTGCCGCGATTCAGGGCAGGCCCTCCCCATCTACATCACGGTGGTGGCGGGCCTGCTCTTTCTCGCGTTCGCGTACTTCGCGGTCGGACAGGCTGCGGCCGCCCGCAACGGCGCCCAGTCCGCGGCCGATGCGGCGGCGCTGGCGGCCGCGCAGGACGCCCGCGAACAGCTGCGCGAGGCCCTGATCGGCTCCCTCCACGAGCCCGCCGACTGGCCCGTACTCCTTGAAGGACAGCGCTACGACGCGGTCCGGGCCTGCCTCGCGGCCGGTAGCTTCGCGCAGCACAACGACGCCGCGGTGGCGGGGGACGGCTGCCGGCAACTGATGGACCAGCGGCAGGGCTTCACCGTCCAGGTGCGCACCACCGGCGGTATGGGCGCCTCGGTCATCCCGGGCACCGAGAACGAGCAGGCGGAGGCACGGGCCACCGCGGTCATCGAGCCGAAGTGTGCCCTGCCAGCGGACGAGGAGCCGGGCGGGGGCGGTACCGGCGACGAGCAACCGGAACCGGAGCCCGGTGCGGACGAGCCGGAGCCCGGTGCGGGCGACAAGGACAAGGACCGCGAATCCGAGCACCTGAACCTGATGTGCGACGGCCAGGAGTGGTCCATCGATCCCGAGGAACCGGATCCCGCGCACCCGGACTTCCCGCGCGCGGCCGATCTGTTCTCCGTAAAGCTTGCCGACTGAAGCCCTCTCACGGCTGACGGCGCGAAGACGAGTAGAGGACGAGTTCATGAGTATGTGGCAGATCACCCCGGCGCGACGGACGGTGGCCGCCGCTTCCCTCGCGGCGGCGCTCGCCTTAACGCTGTCCGCGTGCGGTGAGGACCAGCCGAAGACGGAGACGCAGATACCGTCGTCCAGCCAGCGGCACACCGGTGACCAGGGCAGCGGCGGCGAGCGGGCCAAGCAGCCCGAGCAGCCGGCCGAGGACACGGTGATCGCCACGCTGCACGGACCGCAGGGCATCACGCTGGACGTGACGTCGGCGACGCGCGACTCCAGCGGCTTCGTCACCGTCAACGGCAACCTGAAGAACTCCTCGGACGAGGACTTCACCGACACCGCCCAGTGGACCGGTCCCGAGCTGGCCATGAAGCGGGCCGCCGGCGACTCCCTCGGCGGCGCCACCCTCGTGGACAAGGCCGAGAAGAAGCGGTACTACACGCTGCGGGACACGGAGAACCGCCCGCTGGCCACCACGGGGCTCGGCATCGTCGCTGCCAACTCCGCGCAGAAGGTCTTCATGCAGTTCCCCGCGCCGCCCAAGAGCACGACCGACGTGGACCTGCAGATCCCGACCTTCCAGGCCGTCTCCCTCACGCTCACGGACGCGTGATCCGATGAGGACCCCTCACCGCTACCGCGTGCGCGGGCCCGTACTGCTGCTGTCCTCGGCGCTGGCGGCGGGCCTGACACTGACCGGCGGGCCGGCCGCGCTCGCCGACGAGGACGTACCGGCCGCGCCCTCCGTCTTCCGCGGCAAGGTCGACGTGAACGACCCCGACCTCAAGCTCCCCGAGGGCAAGACCCTCGCCGCGCCCAAGGTGCTGGACATCAAGACGGTCGTGGGCGACGAGCGCGGCACGGAGCAGCGCGAGGACTCCAACTCCGACGTGAAGTTCCAGCTCCAGGCCGAGGTGCTGTTCGGCAAGGACAGCGCGGAGCTCTCGGACGTGGCGAACGACCGCATCGCGCAGATCGCCGACGAGATCGAGGAGCAGCAGGCCACGAACGTGACGGTGGCCGGCTTCACCGACGACCTCGGCTCGTCCGAGCACGGCCTGAAGCTGTCCAAGCAGCGCGCGGACGCCGTCCAGCGGCAGCTGAACGAGGACCTCGACGGCAGCGGCATCACCTTCGAGATCCGCGGTTACGGCGAGGACGCGCCCGTCGCCAGCAACGACACCGAGGAAGGCCGCAAGAAGAACCGCCGCGTGGAGGTGTCCTTCCCGCGGGCCGAGTGAGCGGCGGGCCGAGTGACCGGCCCGGCGGCCGTGACGGGCGCCTCGATGTGAAGAGACACCACATATCCCCGTGAAGGTGGTGAAGAAGGCCCAGGCCGGACTCGACGCGGCCCGGGGGCGGATGACAGCGTGCATCCGGACCGGGCGGGCGCCGGCCTGATGGCTGCCGTACGCGCCGGCCGGCGTACCCGCGGCAACAGCCCGCGGGTGCGGCGACGAAAGGCAATATACGGAACACCTGAGTGGGAGCTGACGTGACACTGGATCTGACGGTCGGCGGTGTCTGGGGCCCGCGGCAGGAGAGCCCGGACCAGCTCGCCGAGCGCTGGCTGCGACTCCTGCGGCGGCTGGCGAGGATCGCGCCGGAGGACTTCGCGGGCTGGCGGGCCGAGGCGGTCGGACAGGCGGAGCAGCTGCCCGAGAATGTCGACGCGGCGTGGTTCGCCTCGTACCTCTCGCGCGTCAACCCCCAGGACGACGCCGCCACGATCGGGTACTCCGCCGTGCTGGTCGCGGCCCGGCCCGGCCGGCCGATCATCACCCTGAGCGTCGGGGCCGGCGGCACCCCGGCGTTCGCGCCGCAGACCGCCGTCATCACCGTCCGCTCCGCCGACCTGAACGATTCCGCACCGCTGGTCACCCGGCTCCCCGAGGTCCTCACCGCGATCGCGGAGGAGTGGGACGCGGACTGGGGCGACATCGCCGACGACGACCTCCTCGGCGCGCTGGAGAAGGAGTACGAGCTCGACAACTCCACGCCGCGCTGCGGCCGGGCCGTGTACCTCTCCAGCCGCCGCCGGGCGGTGGTCCCGGAGGACGTACCGGGGCGCCGGGCGTACACCGAGCACGGCGGCCTGGTCATCGACCTCGGCCGGCCGGACGGCACGGCACCGGACGCCGACCACGTGCTCGCGGTCAACGGCCTGCTCCGCAAGTCCGGCGCGCTGGAGGAACTGCCGTACCCGATGGACCGCGCGAAGTGGTGACCGCGGTGACCGCCTAAGAGGTCTCGATCGTCAGGCGGGTGCCCGGCCGGAGCCCCCAGTCGGCCATCGCGCCCGCCTCGGCCTCCAGGATGTGGCGGGCGCGCAGCCGGGGACGGCCGAGCCGGTTCGGGGGCATGGTGCGGACGGCGCGGACGGTCAGGTGCCGGTCCAGGTATGCGACATCGATCGCGAAGCGCATCCGGAAGGTGTGGATGCTGCTCGCGGGCGTCAGCAGGACGGCCCCCTCGATGCCGTCCCGGCCCAGCAGCCCGCGGGTTCTGGCGCGGTAGGACGCCGCGATCTCCACGGGGACATCGCTGTCCGCGCCCCGTTCCCCGTCCACGACCCGCAGCCGCCCCCGGCCGTCCTGCCACCTGCTGCCCATGGTGTCCCCTCCCGTACGCCGGGCCGGGATGTTACCGCCGCCGCGGCCCGTACGAGGGCCGCGTGGCCGGTGGTTGGGCCTCAGGGCCCATGACCGGAGCGGTGATCGCCCGTACCGTCGAGGGGTGCATCCGCTCCTGATCGCCCTCGCCGCCGTGTACGGGGCCGCTGCCGGGCTGCTCGTGCCGCGCGCCGCCTACCGCCTGGCCGTCGAGCCCGAGGAGGGCCGGCGCACGGCGTGTCCGCAGGGCCACCCGATCACCGGCGTGGCACGCGGCTGGCTGGGCCGCGCGCGCTGTCCGGGCAGGGAGCCCGCCGCACTCGCCGCGGTCCCCGCCTCCGCGCCCCCCGCGC
>NZ_NHSG01000489.1:0-8803 GCF_020024005.1 Streptomyces purpurogeneiscleroticus | reverse complement strand
TGCCGCCCCGTCTGGCGCCCTCCGCGGCCGGGCCGGGGCGGCGGGCACGTTTGCCGCCCTGTTTGGCGGCCGCCTGCGCCGCTCTGCGCCGCGCGGCGCGGCCGCCGGGGGCCGGAGGCGCTGTTTCACGTGAAACAGCGTCCTCGGGCCGTTTCACGGCCTTCGCGTCCGCCTGCCGCAGCGCCATCGTCTCGTCGTCCTGCCGCGGCGCCGCCGTCGCGTCGTCGGCGGGCAGGGACGGCACGACCGGGGCGATGAGCGTCTCGGCCGACGCAAGCGCCGCCTCGCTGTACGCGCCCGGGTCCTCCGGGGTGTACGCGTACGCCCCGGGCTGTTCGTAGGCCGAGAACTGCGGATAGCTCGGGGACGGTGGGACCTGCGGGTAGGCCGCAGTCGGTTCGTACCCGACGGCCGGATCCTCGTACTGCGGCGGTTCGTAGTACTGCTGGTGCGGTTGTTCGTTCCCGCCGGGCAGGGGGTCCGTCAGGGGATCGCCGAGCTGCCCGACGGCCGCCTCGAACGCGGCAGAGCCGTCGTACGGATCATGAGGACCGTACGACGACGTGCCTTCGCGCTCGGGGCGGAGTGCGGTCACGCGCCGGCCTTGCCGACCACGGGGGCAAGCCCCGTCGAACGCTTCACCGCTCCTTCGTCGCCGCACTCGACCAGCCAGTTGGCGAGCATTCCGTGGCCCCACTCCGTCAGCACCGACTCCGGGTGGAACTGCACGCCCTCCACCCGCGATTCGCGGTGGCGCACGCCCATCACCAGGCCGGTCTCCGTCCAGGCGGTGACCTCCAGCTCGTCCGGCAGCGTGTCCCGCTCGACCGACAGGGAGTGGTACCGGGTCGCCGTGAACGGCGTGGGCAGCCCCTGGAAGACGCCCTTGTGCTCGTGCGTCACCAGCGACGTCTTGCCGTGCAGCAGCTCGGGGGCGCGGCCCACGACACCGCCGTACGCCACCGCCATCGACTGCATGCCCAGGCACACGCCGAAGACCGGCACGTCGGTGTCCGCGCAGTGCCGCACCATGTCGATGCAGACGCCGGCCTGCTCGGGCGCGCCCGGGCCCGGCGAGAGCAGGACGCCGTCGAAGCCGTCCTGTGCGTGCCCCGGCTCCACCTCGTCGTTCCGCCGCACCTCGCACTCGGCACCGAGCTGGTAGAGGTACTGGACGAGGTTGAAGACGAAGCTGTCGTAGTTGTCGACGACGAGGATCCTCGCGCTCATCGGACGGCCTCCATTCCCTGATCCACCGTGACGTCGTTGAAGGGGAGCAGCGGCTCCGCCCAAGGAAAGACGTACTGGAAGAGCAGGAAGACGATCGCCAGCGCGAGCACGAGCGAGATCAGTGCCTTCACCCATGTGTTGCCCGGCAGATGCCGCCAGATCCAGCCGTACATGCTGTCCCTACTTGCCGATGCCAGTTGTCATTTGCCCCACCAGAGTAAGGGGCGAGCTCTGGCCATGGGGCTCAGCTGCGCAATGCCGCCGGACGTCCCTCCGCCACGGGTGAGGTGGCGTCCAGGTGCGCCCAGACGATGAGCCGGTGGCTGTGCCCCCACTCCGGCTCGCAGGTCGTCAGGGTGAGGTAACGGCCGGGACCGTCGTAGCCCGATGCACGCGGTACGGGGTCGATGACCCCGATGTCGCTCGGCAAGGTGCGGTAGGGCCGCTTGTCGATGCGGTACGTGAACCACGTCGTGCCGTCACTGATCACGACCGCGTCGCCGGGCCGCAGCCGGGGAAAGTCCTTGAAGGGATCACCGTAGGTGCGGCGGTGGCCCGCGACGGCGAAGTTTCCGGTCCCGCCGAGGCGTGCCGTACGGGCATAGTGGCCGAGGCCCTTCTTCAGCGTGCCGGTGGCGGTGCCCTCCAGGACGGGCTTGGCCCAGTCGCGGCCGAAGCGCGGGATGTACATGACGGCGAAGGGCTCCCCGTCGCGGTAGGCGGGCCGTACCGGCTCCCGCGGCCTGTCGTCATCGGGAGCGGGCGAGGCAGCCGCGACCGGGCCCGTGGACCAGCGGTCCTGCAGCCGGCCGAGCTCGCCGTCCATGGCGCTGTCGGCCCGTACGCCGGTCCAGAAGAGCACGTAGACCACGAAGAGGACGATCAGACTGCCGACGGTGAGGCACAGCTCGCTGAACGTCCGCACGATCCACCGCACCGTCGTCCCGCTCGCCATCCCGGCCCCGCCCTCTCCGCTCCGGCGCGCCGGAGCGCGCTACGGCTTCACAGGCTGTGCGTAGTGGAGATCCACTGTGCCGGAGTAGCCGCGCAGAGTCATCGCCCCGTGCGGCTCGACTTTCCAGCCGAGGCCGTACGCCTCGACGTACTGGAGGTAGTTCTGGATGGCGGGTGAGGCGTTCAGGGAGTCGGTCAGCGCCTGGCGGTCACCCACGGCGGTGACGGTGTAGGGCGGCGAGTAGACGCGGCCTTGGAGGATCAGGGTGTTGCCGACGCAGCGGACCGCGCTGGTGGAGATCAGCCGCTGGTCCATGACCCTGATGCCCTTGGCGCCGCCCTGCCACAGGGCGTTGACCACGGCCTGCAGGTCCTGCTGGTGGATGACCAGGTCGTTGGGCTGCGGCTCGGGCACGCCGGGGATCTGGGCGGTGGCGTTGGGCGGGGCGTCGGTGAGGGTGACGGTCAGGCCCTGGCCGCTCACCTTCTCCGTCCCCGCGTTCTTCTCCAGCGCGTCGACCCGGGCCTTGTCGGCGTCGGTGCTGCCGCTGTCCTTGCCGGCGAGGCGGTCGACGTCCGAGCGCAGGGAGGCGTTCCGCTCGTCCTGGATCTTGTTCTTCTGGCTGTGGTCCTGGATGAGGTCCGACAGCCGCAGCATCGAGTCGTCCGAGCGCAGGTTCGTGCCGCGCGCGGTGTCGAAACTGATCCAGAAGAGCAGCCCGGCCAGCGCGAAGACGACAAGCGTCAACAGTCGTACGGGGCGCAGCCGCAAACGAGAGCGGCGGCCGGGGGAGTCAGCGGAATTGCTCAACGTACCCTTACTCCTTACGACGCCGCGGAAGCACTACGCTAACGGACGCCCGGGGGGAGCACCCGATCCCCGACGCCTCCCGCCCGGTGCCAGCCTTTGTACATCCGCGCGGTTACGCAGCGCATCGACAGGAGAGTTCCTCGTGCCGAAGTCACGGATCCGCAAGAAGGACGACTTCACGCCGCCGCCGTCGGCGAAGCAGACCTCGATCAAGCTGAGCTCGGGGCGGAGCTGGGTGGCGCCGCTGATGCTGACGATGTTCCTGATCGGGCTGGCGTGGATCGTGTGCTTCTACGTGACCGAAGGTGACCTGCCCATCAAGTCGATGGGAAACTGGAACATCGTGGCCGGCTTCGGCTTCATCGCCGTCGGCTTCGGCGTCTCCACGCAGTGGAAGTAGCGCCCCGAGCGCAAGCTGTACCCAAGGCCATCCACACGGTTATCCACAGCCGGGGAAAACTTCAGAAGATCTGTGGATAACCCCTGTGGGGTTGACGCCGGTCACACCGGCGGCAGGCATCGCCGGTGGCCCGTATCCCCGCGCTGTACTGGGGAAACGTCCCTGCAGCGGCCCCCCTTGCCGGGATTCTGCACGGTGCGCACAGGGGCCGACACGAGCTGTGGACAAGTGAACGGGCGATCACTCCGGCCGGGTGTCCAGGAGACTCGGCGGGAGTTGTGTGACTCCTGTGGGTGATGAGCGGGCTCCCCGGCCGGGGTGGCCCGAGGTCAGCCGGTGAGCTGGAGGGTGCGGATCCACACCACCGCGACGATCACCAGGAGTGCGAGTACGCAGGCCGCGGCCTGCACCGCGTTCCGGCGGCCGCGCGGCGCGTGCACCATGGCGTACGTCACCGCGGCACCCACCACCAGGCCGCCCACGTGTGCCTGCCAGGCGATGTTCGGCCACAGGAACGTGAAGGCCAGATTCAGGCCGAGCAGGATCAGTACCGGCTTCATGTCGTAGTTCAGCCGGCGCAGCAGCACCGCCGTGGCGCCCAGCAGCCCGAAGACCGCGCCGGAGGCGCCCAGCGACGGCTGGTTCTGCGCGGCGAGCAGGTACGACAGGGCGCTGCCGCCGAGCCCGGCGAGGAAGTACAGCGCGAGGAACCTGGCCCGGCCGAGCGCCGCCTCCAGCGGCGGCCCCAGCCACCACAGCGAGAGCATGTTGAACGCGATGTGCATGACCTGCTGGTGCAGGAACATCGCGGTGATCAGGCGGTACCACTCGCCGTGCGCGACGCCGACCAGCCCCAGCGAGCCGGGATCGAAGGCCAGACCCACCAGGTCCAGCGCGTTGACGAACCGGTCACCGGTGACCATGGCCGCGACGAAGACCGCGACATTGACGCCGATGAGGATCTTGGTGAGCAGCCGCGGATCGGCGGTGAGCGCACCGCCGGCGACCGTACGCGGGCGGCTCGCGCCCGGTGCGTGACCGGTTCCGCTGCCGCCGCGGACGCATTCCGGGCAGTGGAAGCCGACCGAGGCGCTGACCATGCATTCCGGGCAGATGGGCCGCTCGCAACGGGTGCAGCTGATGCCGGTGGCCCGGTCGGGGTGGCGGTAGCAGCGCGGCGAACCGTTTCCGTCCTCCGACGGACCATTTCCGCCGTGGGCGTCCTGCGGTCCCTGCGGATTGCCTGGCGCCTGCTCCATCGCTTCCCCTCGTCCTGAATGGCGCACGGCCCTGACAAGCTGCGCGCCCCGCCTGGTCTACGACCGGGCGGGGCGTTATGGTTCCACGCCGCCCGCGGCAGGCCGCGGGCAGGGGTGGCGGCGAGGTCCTCGTGCGGCGGAACTCAGCGGGACTCAGCGAGTCTCGATGACGACCTGCTCGATGACCACGTCGTTCACCGGACGGTCGGTGCGCGGGTTGGTCTGGGTGGTCGCGATGGCGTCCACGACCTTCTTGCTCGCGTCGTTGGTGACCTCACCGAAGATGGTGTGCTTGCCGGTCAGCCACGCGGTCGGGGCCACGGTGATGAAGAACTGCGAGCCGTTGGTGCCCGGGCCGGCGTTGGCCATGGCCAGCAGGTACGGACGGTCGAAGGCGAGGTCCGGGTGGAACTCGTCGCCGAACTCGTAGCCCGGACCACCGGTGCCGTTGCCCAGCGGGTCGCCGCCCTGGAGCATGAAGCCGCTGATCACCCGGTGGAAGATGGTGCCGTCGTACAGCTTGTCCGTGGACTTCTGTCCGGTCGCCGGGTTGGTCCACTCCCGCTCGCCCTTGGCGAGTTCGACGAAGTTCTTGACCGTCTTCGGGGCGTGGTTCGGCAGAAGCCGAAGTTCGATGTCGCCCTGGTTGGTCTTCAGGGTGGCGTAGAGCTGCTCAGCCACGATCTACCTTCCATAAGTCTTCACTGACGGTTCCCGATCCTCGCACGAACGGGCGCGCCCGTCCCCCGCCCGCCACCTCATGCCCGACGTTCGCACTGATTTCCCCCCTCTGGTGGGGTTTTCGCCGCCGACCAGTGGGGACCCGTACATTCCGGTCCGGCCGGCGACCGTACGTCCGTACCGCGTGGACCGACGCCGACCACGGACCGGACCGACCCCAACCGCAGACACGTCTCCGGACAGACCGCAGACAGACCCCGACCGACGGCAGAAAGCCCGCTGACAGGGGGCGAGAAACCGCCGAATCCCGATACCTCGGCCGGAAGCCGCCGAAGCGGCGCGCTCCGCGCCGAACCGTGGCATTGTCATCACAAGGCGCCCGAAGTCCGCATTGACCCGGATGCCCGCCAGCACATGCCGTACATCCGCCTTGCAGGCATGATCTCCAAGCGGGCGGAGAGGCGTCACTGCAGACGTGGGCAAGCGCCCCCGAGCCCGGACACGCCACCCGATGAGGAGGATCCCGTGACCCGCAAGGACAGCGTGCGCGCCGCCACCGGAACGGCCAAGGACAGCGTGCGGCACGCCGCGGAGGTGGTGGCCCCGTATGCCGGCACGGCCAAGGACACCGCCGTGCACCTCACGCACGAGGCGCGCGCCAAACTGGCCCCCAAGGTGACCGAGGCCGCCCATCAGGCGCGTCATCAGTACGACGCCCGGCTGCAGCCACGACTGGAGCACGCACGCGGCGCGCTGCCCCCGAAGGTGGACGCCGCCGCCACGAAGGCCGCGGCCCGCACCCGTAAGGCCGCCCGTCAGGCCACCGACTACACCGCGCCGCGGGTGGAGAAGGCGGTACGCAGTGCCCGTGCCGCCGCCGAGCCCGCCCGCGAGGAGGCCATGCTGCGCGGAGCAGCGGCCGTGGCGGCGCTGCGCGGACAGGTCACCGCCGCCGAGATCGAGAAGCTCGCCAAGAAGCACCGCCGCCGGGCCCGGACCGGCAAGGCCGTCAAGCGGCTCACCCTCCTCGGCATCCTCGCCGGCGGCGCCTTCGCCGCGTGGAAGTGGTGGGACAAGCAGGCCAACCCCGACTGGCTGGTCGAGCCGCCCGCCGCCACCGAGGTCGGCGAGCGCGCCCCGCTCAGCGCCGTGGACGGCAGCCCCGGCGCGGTCCTGGACCCCGAGGTACAGGCCAAGCAGGCGGAATCCGAAGCAGACGAACACGACGGCGGCGGCCGCGCGTAAGCCACCCGCCGGACCGCAGAACGCCCTCCGAGCGCTTCCCGCAGCTCGGGGGGCTTTTCTGTCCCCCGGGTCCGTGCCCGGGCAATGGGACCCGGACAACGGAACCGGGGCACCGGAACCCGGGCGACGGATTCCGGCAGCGAAAAAGGCCACCCAGCCAGCGTTTCCGCAGGTCGGATGACCTTTTGAGAGTGGAGCCTAGGGGAGTCGAACCCCTGACATCTGCCATGCAAAGACAGCGCTCTACCAACTGAGCTAAGGCCCCGTCGCGCACCAGAGTACCCGGTACCCGCTCGCTTTCCCGACCGGGTATCGCTCCGGGCGGTTGCTCTCCGTAGGATGCTTCGCGAGATTCGCGGCAGCGAAGCGAAGGGGAGACGCCATGGATGCAGCACAGCAGGAAGCCACCGCGCGCGCTCGGGAGCTGCAGCGCAGCTGGTACGGAGAGCCGCTGGGGGCGCTCTTCCGTCGCCTCATCGACGATCTGGGGCTCAATCAGGCCCGTCTCGCCGCTGTGCTCGGCCTTTCGGCGCCCATGTTGTCGCAGCTGATGAGCGGCCAGCGCGCCAAGATCGGGAACCCGGCCGTGGTCCAGCGCGTACAGGCGCTCCAGGAGCTGTCCAGCCAGGTCGCGGACGGCAGCGTGTCCGCGGCGGAGGCCACCGACCGGATGGACGAGATCAAGAAGACGGCGGGCGGTTCGGTGCTGAACAACACGACGCAGACCGCCACCACGGGGGCCACCACCGTGCGTCGCGTCGTGCGCGAGATCCAGTCGCTGCTGCGGTCCGTCGCGGCGGCCGGAGACATCATCGAGGCCGCGGATTCCCTCTCCGCCACCCACCCCGAACTGGCAGAGTTCCTGCGGGTCTACGGGGCGGGCCGGACCGCCGACGCGGTGGCCCATTACGAAGCGCACCAGAACTGATCCAGGGCCGGTTACGACCAGAACCAGTCCGGAAGCAGTCCGGAACCAGTCACTTAGCGCACCAGAATCAGCCAAGCACAGGCAGCTTGTCGAGGGAGCGGACGCGGCGCCGGCGCTACGTCGCGGCGAAGGTGCTCCAGCAGAGCGACGCGCACACGTTGCTGCGCTTCGTACGGGAACAGGCGCTGCGCATCGATCACCCGCACGTGGTCGCGCCCGCCAGCTGGGCCGCCAACGACGACAAGGTCCTGTTCACCATGGACCTGGTCAACGGCGGTTCGCTGGCGCACCTGGTGGGCGACTACGGCCCGCTGCCGCCGCGCTACGTGTGCCTGCTGCTGGACCAGGTGCTCTCGGGGCTGGCCGCGGTGCACGCCGAGGGCGTGGTCCACCGGGACATCAAGCCCGCCAACATCCTGCTGGAGGCCACCGGCACCGGGCGGCCTCATGTGCGCGTCTCCGACTTCGGCATTTCGATGCGCAAGGGCGAGCCGCGGCTCACCGAGGCCGATTACGTGGTCGGGACGCCCGGTTACTTCGCGCCCGAGCAACTGCTGGGCGCCGAACCGGACTTCCCCGCCGACCTCTTCGCGGTCGGCCTGCTCGCCCTGTACCTGCTGACCGGCAGCAAGCCGGACTCCCAGGCGCTGGTCGACCACTTCACGCAGCACGGTGTGCCCGGCGCGCCCGAGGGCGTGCCCGAGCCGCTGTGGCAGGTACTGGCCGGACTGCTGCAACCCGACCCGGACGCCCGCTTCAAGACGGCGAACGGCGCCCGCAAGGCCGTTCTCTCGGCCGTGGAGCTGCTGCCCGAGGAGACGGTCGAGGACGAGATCGTCGAGGTCTTCGACCACATCGGGCCGCTGCCCACGGGGTACGGGCCCGACGGGCCGGACGGCGGCGCACCGGGCAGGGGACCGAGCGGCGGCGCGCAGGGCGGTGTGCAGGGCGGCGGTGGACCGGGCAGTGGTCCGGTGAACGCTCCTTGGACGCCGGGTACCGGCAGCTACCCGTCGGCACCGCCCGTCCCGCAGGAGCCGCCCGGCCCCACTCCCACGCCGACGCCCCTCCCGCCATCCGGTGCGCAGCCGTACCCACCACCGGTACAGCCGTACGCGCCACCTGTGCGGACATACGAGCCGACCGCCGCGGCGCAGCAGGACCTGCCGCAGACCCGGCCGTACACCGTCGGACAGCCACGCGTCCCCGCTCCTGCACCGGCGCCCGCGGGCCCCGGTGCGCAGCCCCCGACGCCCTCCGTACCGGGTGCGCAGCACGCCGCGCCCGGTGCGCAG
>NZ_NHSG01000488.1:0-8947 GCF_020024005.1 Streptomyces purpurogeneiscleroticus | reverse complement strand
CGCACCTCCGCACCGGTAACCGCACGTTCACCCGCAACAACGGCAACCGTGAAGGAGCTCCCCCGATGAGACATCACCTCAGACCCGGCACGCCCCGCCGCGCCTCCGCCCGCACCCTGCTCGCCGCCGGCACCGGCATCGCAGCCACGGGCGCACTGTGCCTGGCCGTCACCGCCCCCGCCACCGCGGCGGCACCCGCCGCGGCCGGCTCCACCACCGTGACCCCCGCCGGTCACGCCTTCGCCGCGAAGCTCAGCGGCAAGGCCACCTTCAAGGCCGGTTCGGTGACCGTGACCTGCACGGTCTCCAACGCCACCGGCAAGGTCCCGGACGCGCCCGCGAACCACAACGACGCGGGCCCGGTGGCCAGTACGATCACCGCCCCGACGTACAGCTCCTGCACGACGAGCATGGCGGGCGTCAGCGCCACCGTCACCACCAGCGGCAGCTGGGGCGTGGCCATGCAGAACGGCGCGCCCAGCACGGCCGCCATGCAGATCCCCCAGGGCGGCGTCGTCGTGAAGACCAGCGGCCTCGCCAGCTGTACGGTCACGGCGGCGCCCGCCGGGCCCGCCACCGTGAACGGCACGTGGGCCAATGGCGCGCCGTCCACGCTCACCTTCTCGGGCGCAACGGTCCCGGTGACCGTCACCGGCGGTTTCGGCTGCCCGACCAGCGCGACCACCTCGACGTTCGGTGCCACGTACACGGTGTCGGACACGACCGACCCGGCCTCCCAGATCACCGTCACCGGCTGACAGCGCGATCGGCCGAAATGACCGGCTGAAGTGACCGGCCGACCGGCCGACCGGCTGACCGGCTGACCGGCCCGCATCCGTCCGAGTGGCGCGGCACGGCCGCCGGGCGGATGCTGGACGGGCGACGATCCGACGGCGCGGTGCTCTGCGGAGCACCGCGCCGTCCACGTGCGCCACGCCACAGCACGGGCCCCAGTTCCGGTGGATCGCAGCGACAAGGATCACAGGCATACTTTTGCGATGTCCGGTTTGGCGCCGACGTCGCCCTTGCAATGCGGCGCTTTTCGCCGATTCCCTTATGCGACCGTGCACACTCCGTGACGGTCCGTTCTGCCCCTATGGTCGATGTTCGCTCGTCGGAGGTCCGGCGGGTGATTGTTTTGCAGTCGTCCCAGAGAGCGCAGGCGAGCGAACACGTGCCGACGCACACTTCCGTCGCACCCGGCCCGGATACCCGCACCAAAAGTCCGTCCAGCACTTCGGTGAACGGTGCCACGGTCGTCGACCCGGCCATGGCGAAACGGGCCGTCTCGGCGGCCGCGCTCGGTAACGCGATGGAGTGGTTCGACTTCGGCGTCTACAGCTACATCGCGGTCACCCTCGGGCAGGTGTTCTTCCCTTCCGGGAATCCGACCGCGCAGTTGCTGTCGACGTTCGGAGCGTTCGCGGCGGCCTTCCTCGTGCGGCCCATCGGCGGCATGATCTTCGGTCCGCTCGGCGACCGCATCGGACGCCAGAAGGTCCTCGCGATCACCATGATCATGATGGCGATCGGCACCTTCGCGATCGGCCTGATCCCCTCGTACGCCGCCATCGGCGTCTGGGCCCCGGTGCTGCTGCTGATCGCCCGCCTGGTGCAGGGCTTCTCCACCGGCGGTGAGTACGGCGGCGCCTCGACCTTCATCGCCGAGTACTCGCCCGACAAGAAGCGCGGCTTCTTCGGCAGCTGGCTGGAGTTCGGCACGCTGGCCGGCTACATCGGCGGCGCGGGCCTGGTCACCCTGATGACCGCGCTGCTCAGCCATGACGACCTGCTCTCCTGGGGCTGGCGGATCCCGTTCCTGATCGCGGGCCCGATGGGCATCATCGGCCTGTACCTCCGGATGCGCCTGGAGGAGACCCCGGCCTTCGCGGAGATGGAGAAGGAGGCCGCGGAGCAGGAGAAGGAGCGCCGCGCCGCCGAGAAGAAGACCGGCATCCGCGAGATGATCTTCGGCCAGTGGCGCGCGATGCTGCTCTGCGTCGGCCTGGTCCTGGTCTTCAACGTCACGGACTACATGCTGCTGTCGTACATGCCGAGCTACCTGACCTCGGAGCTGAAGTACGACGAGACGCACGGTCTGCTGGTCGTGCTGGCCGTGATGGCCCTGATGATGTGCGTCCAGCCGTTCGCGGGCCGGGCCTGCGACCGCTTCGGCCGCCGCCCCGTGATCGCGACGGGCTGCATCGGCTTCTTCGTCCTCTCCATCCCGGCGCTGCTGCTGATCCGCCAGGGCTCGCTGGCCGCGATCGGCCTGGGCATGGCCGCGCTCGGCCTGCTGCTGGTCTGCTTCACCTCGACGATGCCGTCCACGCTGCCCGCGCTCTTCCCGACGAAGGTCCGCTACGGCTCCCTCTCGATCGCCTTCAACGTCTCCGTCTCGATCTTCGGCGGCACGACCCCGCTGATCGTCACGGCCCTGATCAGCGCGACCGGCGACAAGATGATGCCCGCGTACTACATGATGGCCGCCGGCGTCATCGGCGGTATCGCGGTGTGGAAGATGACCGAGAGCGCCGGCCGCCCGCTGCCGGGCTCCAAGCCCGCGGTGGCCAGCGAGGCCGAGGCCCGCGAGCTGAGCAAGGCGGCCTGACCCACCGCTCCGCAGCCGACTGCACGACGAAGCCCCCTGCTCCGGCAGGGGGCACTGTCGTGTCCGCACCCGGACGTGGAGTGTTGTCTCGGAGACAGTTACTTGCCGTCCGAGGGCTTGGGCTCGGGTGATCGCGGAGCCTCGGGCGGCATCGGCCCCCCGTCATGCTTACCGCTGTCCGCCATCATCAGCGGGTGCGCGAACGGCACACCACGCCAACCCTCAGCGTCAGGCGTACGCGCCTCGTACGTCTCGACTGCCAAAGGGGTCATGTGAACTCTCCTTCTTCTTTTGCGGGTCCTGGCCCGGATGACAGAGCAGTCATGCGTGCCCTTCCGGATGCCGACGCATGAAGACGTTGCAGTCGGTCACGGTCGTCATGTCGCCGCCCGCGCGGGCGCGGTCGCGCACGTTGGCGAGCTCCGTGCAGCCGGGGCATCCCTCAACGGGAATCGGCTCCACAAGATCCATGCGCAGCGGCAGTTCAACCGGATCACTCGGGTAGGTCTTCGCTTCGCCCATGCCCAACCCCCTGCAACGTTTCCCTGTCGGGTGAGCAGTCAACGACCCGGCGAGCGCCCCGCTCTACAAGCTTGCATGTGTTTGCACATCACTTGGTCCGCTGGTGGCCTTGACTGGCAGCACCGGAGCGGGAGGATGGCTGTGCAAGTTCTGGCAAGTCCCGCACTGAGAGAGGGCTGACATGGCGCTACGGTTCGTCGGGATTGACCCGGACACCGATCTCGAGCACTGCCCTACCGTCTGGGCTGACGAAGAGTCAGGAGAGCTGGTGATTCAGGGCTGGAAGGCCGGCCCCGAAGTTCGGGCGGCCTGCGAGTCGAACACCCCGGCCAACGGCCCGGTCCCGGACAGCGAAGAAATCATCAGGATCCCGGCCCGGATGGTGCCGATGATCCGGAAAGCGTGCGATGCGGTCGAGCATTCCAACGTTCGGTGAGCTACTGGCCGGAACCCGGGATTTTGCTGTTCATCTGGAAATGCGAGACGACTACGGCAGCAACCCCCGGCTAGAAGCATGGCGGCGTGGGCAGCGGGTCGACTGGAACGACCGCGAATCGTGGTGGCATCCGTTCCACCAGACGATTTCGGATGCCGTATCGCGCGGCGTTTCCATTCGTCGGGCACGTGTCGTCTCGGAACCTGTCAGCGAATACATTCGCTGGGAGCACTACTCGACTGAAGCCAACGTCATCGCCGGCGAAGAAGTACGCTGGTTGCCGCGCCGCCAGGCAACCGATGTCCTCCTGCCCGCCAACGACTTCTGGCTGTTCGACGGAAACCTGCTCCGTGTTCACCACTTCGCGGGGGACGGCAGCCATGTCGCGGATGAACTCAGTACGGACACCAACACGCTGAAACTGTGCGAGCAGGCGTTTGAGGCCGCCTGGCAGCGAGCAACCCCGCACAGCGAATACAAGATCTAGGCACAACCGGACAGCCAACTCATGCCATCTCCTTCGTCAAGAGCTCAGGAAGCCAGGGAAGCCCTGGCCGGCCGCTTGCGGGAACTACGTCTCGACGCGGGCATTACGGGGCGCGAGCTGGCTGTCCGTTGCGGATGGAGCGAGTCCAAGTCATCTCGGATCGAGCACGCCAGGACGCCTCCCAGCGACTCCGACATAAGGGCCTGGTGTACGGCGTGCGGCGTACCCGAACAGGCAGCCGACCTCATTGCCGCCAACCGGCAAGCGGATTCGATGTACGTCCAGTGGAAGCGGCTGCAGCGAACAGGGCTCAGGCAGCTACAGGAGTCGGGCGTTCCACTCTACGAACAAACACGACAGTTTCACGTGTACTGCTCCAACGTTGTGCCAGGTTTCTTCCAAACACCTGGATATGCAACAGCCTTGTTGACGTCAATCGCAAAATTCAGGGGAACACCGGACGATGTAGCAGACGCCGTCACCGCGCGAATGAAACGGTCCCACGTCATCCGCGAAGGTGACCATCGATTCGCCGTGCTGATCGAGGAACCGGTCTTGCGGTATCGGTTCGGCAGTACCGAGGTCATGGCCGCTCAGCTCGGACATCTACTGTCGGTCATGGCACTTCCGTCCGTCTCGCTGGGAATAATTCCGTTCACAGCACCCCGCGTTTCATGGCCCCTGGAAACGTTCACCATTTTTGACAGTCGGCGCGTGCACATCGAGACGCTAACGGCATCGATCAAGGAAACTCAGCCGAGCGATGTCGGGCTGTACCTCAAGGCGTTCGGGAACTTGGCAGAGCTGGCTCAGTACGGCGCCGAGGCCCGTTCACTTGTCACAGCAGCCATCGATGCCCTGACCGACTGACAGAAGCCGCGGGCGAATACGGGAGGCCATGGGGCGTCCCGGGTCGCGCGGCGCAATGCGGCGGGATGGCGTCAATGAGTGCGTCAAGACACGCACATGAACTGACCTGGGTCTCCGTCCACGGACGCCAGGGGCGGCCGGAACGCCCCGGGCCGACTGTCAGACCCCTGCCCCATACTTCACATCACCCGCAAACGCGGGCACGGCGGATGTTCCGCTGGTAGAGAGGGGGACGGGCTATGAGGCCGAACCGGGGATACTGCACCTGTAAGGGACCGTGGGACGACTGCGCTTACTGCCGGTCGCTGGAGGACACGAGCGCGCCGGAGGCCACCGGGACCGCCGAGCCCGCCAGTGAGGCGACGCGCGAAGGCGCGGACCAGGACTGAGCTGGGCCTTCACGACGCTTTGACGGGCGGATATAGGAGACTGCGCGCACAGAGTCGAGGTTAGGGCGCCAGTCCGGCGTCCGTTTCATGAGAGGTGTCATGTGCCTAGCGTGGTAAAGATCAATGTGCTGACCGTCCCTGAGGAGCAGCGGGAGGTGCTGGAGAAGCGCTTCGCCTCGCGCGCCGGCGCCGTGGAGTCCTCGGACGGTTTCGAGTGGTTCGAGCTGCTGCGCCCGGTGGAGGGCACCGACCAGTACCTCGTCTACACCCGCTGGCGGGACGAGGAGTCCTTCCAGGCGTGGATGGAGGGCCCGATGAAGGCCGCGCACCAGGGCGGCGGCGAGGGTGCCGAGCGTCCGAAGCCGGCCGCTTCCGGCTCGACCGTGTGGTCCTTCGAGGTCGTCCAGCAGGCCGCGCCGAAGAACGCCTGAGGCCGTGGTGACGGGGGAATGCACGACCGGCCGCCGGGTCTGGGCGGTCGCCGCCGAGCCGGTCGCCTCACCCGAGGCGGCCGGCGTGCTGCGGGCCTACCTGGCCGAGGTGGCCTCCCGCTGGTACGGCCGCCCGGCCACCGAGGAGGAGCTGGACCGGGCCGTCGCCGAGGATCCGGTCGACGACCTGGCACCGCCCCGCGGGGTGTTCCTGCTGGCGCGGTACGGCGACGAGCCGGGCGGCTGCGCGGGCGTACGGCTGCCGGCTCCGGGCACGGCCGAGCTCAAGCGCATGTACGTACGACCGGAGCTGCGCGGCAGCGGGGGCAGCGGGGCACTGCTGGCCGCCGCGGAGGCCGCCGCGCGCGGCCTGGGCGCCCGGCGCATCCGCCTCGACACGCGCCTCGACCTGGTGGAGGCGATCGCCTTCTACCGGCGGTCGGGGTTCGTGGAGATACCGGCGTACAACGAGGGTCCGTACGCGCAGATCTGGTTCGAGAAGCGGCTGGACTGAGCCACGCGCGAGAGGGCGGCCCAGGGTCAGGCCGCCGGGGTGGCGCGCGTGCGGCGCTGTACGGGCCGGGCGTCGCCGTTGTGCGGGCGTTCGCCGTCCGAGCCGCCCATTTCGGCGGTCAGCTGCCGGACGAGTTCGGTCAGGTCGGTGGGGCGGTCCTTGGTCCACCAGTCGCCGAGCAGGTCGGCCAGCGCCTCCTGGCGGGCGGCCGCGAGCCGGTGGGCGACCCGCCGCCCGGCCTCGGTGAGCACCATCGGCATCCCCTCCCGCTCCGCGAGCCCCCGCTCCTCCAGCTGCCGGGTCGCCTCGGAGATCACGCCGAGCGGTACGGCGCTGCGCTCGGCGAGCACCGCGGGCTCCACCGAGCCGTACCGGTTCATCCGCAGCACCATCCAGCTCGCCGCCGGTTTCAGGTCGAGGCCGGCGCGCGCGGTGATCGACTGGTACAGCTTCTTGCGGCCCTCCAGGGAGCCGAGCTTGCTCAGCGCGCGGGCGCACTCGTCTCGCGAGGACCGCTCGACGGGGTTGGAGGAGAGGACTTCCGAGGTGTCCGGGGCCGTGACCGAGCCCCGCAGCGGCTCCTCCTTGAGCAGCCAGGCCAGGGCGAAGGCGAGCAGGACGACGGGCACCGCGTAGAGGAAGACGTCGGTGATGGATGTCGAGTAGGCGTCCAGGACGCCGGATGCCTCGCCCGGCGGCAGCTTTGCCACCGCGCGCGGGTCCTCGGCGAGCGTGCCCGGGTCCACGCCGGGCGGCAGGGGGCGGCCGGCGAGCGCGTCGGTGATCCGCGGGCCCAGCATGTTGGCGAAGATCGTGCCGAAGATCGAGACGCCGAAGGACGCGCCGATCGACCGGAAGAAGGTCGCCCCCGAGGTGGCCACGCCCAGGTCGGCGTACGGGACGGCGTTCTGCACGATGAGCACGAGGACCTGCATGACCAGCCCGAGGCCGAGGCCGAAGACGAAGAAGTACCCGCTCATCTCGGCGACGCTGCTGGCGCGGTCGAGGTTGTGCAGGAGCAGCAGGCCCACGGCGGTGACCGCGGTGCCGGCGATCGGGAAGACCTTGTAGCGCCCGGTACGGCTGACCAACTGGCCCGAGACCGTGGAGGAGAGCAGCATGCCGACCACCATCGGCAGCATGTGCACACCGGACATGGTGGGTGTGACACCGTGCACGACCTGGAGGAACGTCGGCAGGTACGTCATCGCGCCGAACATCGCGAAGCCGATGACGAAGCCGATGGCGGAGGTGACCGCGAAGGCGCGGAGCCGGAAGAGGCGCAGCGGCAGGACGGGCTCGGCGGCCCGCCGTTCGACCAGTACGAAGGCGCCGAGGAGCAGCACGCCGAGCACGCCGAGACCGATGATCTGCCAGGAGCTCCACGGGTAGCTGACCCCGCCGAGCGAGGTCATCAGGACGAAGCAGGCAGCGACCGCGGCGATCAGGGCGGTGCCGAGGTAGTCGATGCGGTGCGGGGTGCGGCTCGACGGGATGTGCAGCACGGCGGCGATGACGATCAGGGCGACCGCGCCGATGGGCAGGTTGATGTAGAAGACCCAGCGCCAGCTGAGGTGGTCGACGAAGAGCCCGCCGAGCAGCGGCCCCAGTACGCTCGTGCCGCCGAAGACCGCGCCGAACAGGCCCTGGTACTTGCCGCGCTCGCGCGGCGGCACGATGTCGCCGACGATCGCCATCGACAGCACCATGAGACCGCCGCCGCCCAGGCCCTGGACGGCGCGGAAGGCGATCAGCTGCGGCATGTTCTGCGCGATGCCGCACAGCACGGAGCCGATCAGGAAGATCACGATGGCGGCCTGGAAGAGTTTCTTGCGGCCGTACTGGTCGCCGAGCTTGCCCCACAGCGGGGTGGCCGCCGTGGAGGCCAGCAGATAGGCGGTGACCACCCAGGAGAGGTGGTCCAGGCCGCCGAGCTCGCTGACGATCGTGGGCAGCGCGGTGGCGACGATGGTCTGGTCGAGCGCCGCGATCAGCATGCCGAGCAGCAGCGCGCCGATCGCCACCAGGACGGTCCGCTGCGGCCGCTCCTCGGCGGGGACGGCGGGAGCGCTGGTGTCCTGCGCCATGGACGTCTCCTTACGTCGGAACCGCGGCGGGGAGCGCGTGACGGGCGCCGGGCAGCGGCCGGGGAGCGGAGCCGCACTCCCCGTCCGATCATTTTGCCCCGCTATAGCCGGTCGGGCGACGCGTCGGTCTCCGGTTGTTCACGTCCGGGGGCCCTGTGCAGGAGGCGGCGGCGTCTGGATAATCGCAGCCGACGACGAGGGAGGGGACCCGTACGTGAAGGCCAGGAACTGCCCGACCTGCTTAGCCCCCGCTCGGACCGACGGCCGCCCCGGCTGCCGGTGCGAGCAGGCGGCAGCGCCGGATTTCGACCCCTTGCACATCCGGCCGTACATCTCGCTGCCGGACGCGCCCGACCCGGACGATCACCCGGACCCGCCCCGCAGGCCCCGCGCGTTCACGGTGCGGGCCTACAGTCCGCCGGCGTTCCCGCCGCCTTCGTACGTCCGGGTGGAGCGGCCGCCGTACGCGCCGCCGCCGTACACCCCGCCGCCGGTCCCGGAGCCGTACGCCGCGCGGACCGACGGGCCGTACACCGGGGAAGCCCCCGCGCCGTACTCCGCCGGGTCACCCGGCCGCCGGGCCGGGCTCCCCGTCGCGGG
>NZ_NHSG01000487.1:0-8902 GCF_020024005.1 Streptomyces purpurogeneiscleroticus | reverse complement strand
GGCCGTGGGTGTAGACATGGCCGCGCTCGGCCGGCAGCAGCCCCGCCACCGCCTTGAGCAGCGTCGACTTCCCCGACCCATTGGTGCCGATCAAACCGATCGACTCGCCCCGGTAGGCGGTGAAGGAGACGCCCTTGACCGCGTGCACCTCCCGCACGCCCGTGGAGGGCTTGCGGCGGATGATCCGGTTCAGCGCCGCGGTGGCACTGCCCCGGCCCGCGCCCGAGCCGTAGACCCGGTACACGATGTGCAGATCGTCGGCGATGACGGTGGGGATGCGTTCCTCGGCGGCGGCGGTCGCTTCGACCGCGGGCTGTTCGAGTTCGGTGTTCTGCTGCTCAGCCACGGCCGTACCGCTCCTCCGCCTTCCAGAAGTACACAAAGCCCACCGCGCCCATCACGACCGCCCAGCCCAGCGCACAGGCCCACACGTGCGGGGGCAGCTGCGCGGCGGTGAACGAGTCGATCAGTGCGAAGCGGATCAGGTCGATGTAGACCGCGGCCGGGTTGATGTCCAGCAGGAAGTGCACGAAGCCGGGGATGTTCTTGCCCGCGGTCACCACGCTGATGCTGTACATGACGCCGGAGGCGTACATCCAGGTGCGCAGGATGAACGGCATCAGCTGCGCCAGGTCGGGGGTCTTGCTGCCGAGCCGCGCCATGATCATCGCGAGGCCGGTGTTGCAGACGAACTGCACGCACAGCGCCGGGATCGCCAGCAGCCAGGACCAGCCCGGGACCTGCCCGAACGCCAGCAGGATCACCACGAGCACGCCCATGGAGAACATCAGCTGCTTCAGCTGCATCAGGCAGAAGGAGATCGGCAGGCAGGCGCGCGGGAAGTGCAGCGCCCGCACCAGGCCGAGATTGCCCGAGATCGCCCGGGTCCCCGCCAGCACCGAGCTCTGCGTGAAGGTGAAGATGAAGACGCCGGTGACCAGGAACGGGATGTAGTCGGGCACACCCCGGTGGGTCCCCAGCAGCAGGCCGAAGATCAAGTAGTAGACCAGCGCGTTCAGCAGCGGCGTGGCCACCTGCCACAGCTGGCCCAGCTTGGCCTGGCTGTACTGGGCGGTCAGCTTGGCGCTGGAGAAGGCGGAGATGAAGTGGCGCCGCCGCCACAGCTGCCGGACGTACTCCGGGAGCGAAGGGCGGCGGCCGCTGACCGTGAGGCCGTACTTCTCGGCGAGGGCGCGCGGGCCGGGGTCCGGCGGGGCGGCGGGGGCCGGACGCGTGAGGGTCTGAGACATCAGTCCGCTTTCGTGCGTGGACGCGGGCGCGGCGGGGCCGGCGGCGCCCGCGAGGCTGAGAAACTCACGACGAGACGGCTCCGTATCGTCGCAACCCGAGAGTAGGGTGCCGGGACGTCGAAACGCAACCGTTGCGTCGCGACGCTATGCTCCCTTGCATGGCAAAGGACCCAGCACCGTCGGAAGCGGTCTCCCCGACGACGGCGGAACGGCCTGCGCCGCCGGGCCGGGCCGCGCCGTCGCCCCGCCGGGCGCCGGCCGGCGCCGCCGTGCTGCGCGAGGAGAAGACCGCCGCGATCCGCGCCGCGGTCTTCGCGGAGCTGGCGGCGGTCGGGTTCGGGCGGATGTCGATCGAGGGCATCGCGCGCCGGGCGGGGGTCGGCAAGACCGCGGTGTACCGCCGCTGGCGGTCCAAGCTGCATCTGGTGCTCGATGTGGTCACGGCGCTCGCCGCGGAGGGGATGCCGGTGCCGGACACGGGGTCGCTGCGCGGCGACGTGCGGATGCTGCTGGAGGTCGCGGCGCGGGCTCTGCGCCACCCGATGGCGGCGCAGATCATTCCGGATCTGCTGGCGGAGGCTGCGCGCAGTCCGGAGATCGCCGAGGCGCTGCGGAGTGCGTTGCACGACAGTCAGGAGTCCATGACGCGCACGATGGTCGCGCGCGCCGTGGAGCGGGGCGAGCTGCCGCCGGACGTTGATGTCCGGCTGGCGCTCGACCTGATCACCGGGCCGCTGTACTGGCGGGTGGTGGTGCTCCGCGGGGGCCTTCCGAAGGGGTACCTCGATGAGCTCGCGGGGGCCGTGACGACGGCGCTCGGTGCGCGGGGCGCGTAGCGCCGTTTCGTCAGGGGCGCGGTTTTCGACTGCGGGCCGCCTGTGGCTGGTCGCGCAGTTCCCCGCGCCCCTTACGGGGCGCGGTCAGCCCGCCAGGTCCATGTCCTCCGCGGCGGGCTCGTCGGAGGCGTCGGGGGCCTTCGCGCTCGCCTGCAGCGGTACGGCCACCGGCGTGCTGGCGGCCGCCGCCACCGGCGTCGGCGCCACCGTGCGTTCCCCGAGCGGTACGACCTCCGGTGTGGCCTCCTGGTTCAGGAACACGCGGCGGACGACGCGTTCCGCCGCGTGGCCGTCGTCCCACTGGCAGAAGCGGGCGCGGAAGGCGGCGCGGCGGGCCGCGGCCTCCTCGCCGTCCCAGGAGCCGTCGCGGAAGGCGGCGATCAGCTCGTCCTCCGTGGTGGCCACGATGCCCGGGGTGTCGCCCGGTTCGCCGGAGAGCAGGTCGAAGGTGACGCCGCGGGACTTCACGTACACGTCCCAGTCGTCGGCGTACGTGATGATCGGCCGGTCCAGGTTGGCGTAGTCGAACATGATCGACGAGTAGTCCGTGATCAGCGCGTCCGCGGCCAGGCACAGCTCCTCGACCGACGGATGGCGCGAAACGTCGATCAGCGCGCCCTGCTCCTGGAGCTCGGCCAGCCGGGGGTTCTCGCCGTAGAAGTAGTGCGTGCGGACCAGCAGTACGACGTCGGGGCCCAGCTCGCGGGTGACGCGCTCCAGGTCCATCCGGGGCACGTAGCCGGTCTGGTAGTCGCGGACGGTGGGCGCGTACAGGACGGCGGTGCGGCCGGGGGCGATGCCCAGGCGCGCGCGGATGTCCAGGATGTCGGCCGCGGTGGCGCGGTAGTACACGTCGTTGCGCGGATAGCCGGTGTCCAGCGATTGGAAGGCGCAGGGGTAGACCCGCTCCCACTGCTCGGTGGTGTGCTGGTTGGACGAGACGCTGAAGTCCCAGCGGTCGGCGCGCTGGAGCAGCTTGCGCATGCTCATGCCCTTGGCGGCGGCCGGGTACTGCTGCTGGTCGATGCCCATCCGCTTGAGCGGGGTGCCGTGGTGGGTCTGGAGGTGGATCTGCCCGGGGCGCTTGACGATCGCGTCGGCGAAGTTGACGTTGTTGATCAGGTACGTGGCGCGGGCCATCACTTCCCAGTAGCGCGGGGAGTTCACGATGACGTGGTCGGCGCCCTCGGGGAGGGTGTCCTCCATGCCCTTCCTGATCACCCAGACGCCGTGCACCCGCGGCGCCAGCTCCTTGGCCTTCTCGTAGATCGCCAGCGGATTGCAGGCGGGGGTGCGGTTCCAGTACGCGGCGTAGACGGCGAGGTGCGGGTCGAGGGGGCGGCGCAGCTGGAGCTGGTAGAGGCGCGCGTACGCCTGCTTGCCGAGGGTGTGCTTGACCTTCTTCAGCCGCCCGGCCGCCTTCTTGCGGCCTCGTGCGGCCAGCTTCAGCGCGCTGTAGGCGGGGAACGAGCCGCGCGCGAGCGCGTCGTACTGGACGCCCATCACGCCCTTGGGCCGGACGAAGTCCGCGGGCAGGTAGCGGCGGTAGTGCTGGGCGGCGCGGCGGAAGAACTCGGCGCGGGCCGCGGCGGGCACGCGGTCGGGGCGGGCCAGGATGAAGAGATAGTGGTCGATCATGTGCTCGAAGAGGAAGGCGCGCCAGCGGTGCAGCCCCGGCCGCTCCTCGATGAACGCGAACAGCCGCTCGTACTGGTCGAAGGCGGCGAAGTGCTCCCGGCTGGGGGTGCGCAGCGCGTTGCCCTGGCGGCGCTGCCGGTAGTGCACGCAGACCCGGTCCAGCAGCGCGATGCGCTCGGCGCTGAACAGCGATTCGTAGACGACGACCGCGTCCTCGTAGAAGCCGTCGGGGAAGCTGAAACCGCCGGCGAGGTAGAAGTCGCGGCGGTACGCCTTGTTCCACACGACGGTGAACAGGCGCAGCAGTTCGGGGCGGTCGTCGATGGTGCCGACCTCGGGGCCGGGCGCGGCGAGCACCTCGGCGTCGCGGTTGCGCTTGGCCTCGCCCCACCAGAAGGTGCGCGCGTAGTCGTAGACCAGGACGTCGGGGTCCTGGGTCTCCGCCAGCCGGCCGGCTATGGACTCCAGCGCGTCGGGCAGCAGGGTGTCGTCGCTGTCGAGGAAGAGGAGGTAGTCGCCGCGGGCGTGCGCCACGCCCTCGTTGCGGGCGTTGCCGATGCCCTTGTTCTCGGCGAGGTGCAGCGGGATCACGCGCGGATCCCGGGCCGCGTACTCGTCCAGGATCGCCCCGGAGCCGTCGGGCGAGCGGTCGTCCACCGCGACGACCTCGAAGTCGCCGTACGTCTGCGCCAGGACCGAGTCCAGGCAGGCGCGGAGGTAGCCCTGCACCTTGAAGACGGGCACGACGATGCTGAAGCGCGGCACAGCGGTGGAGCTGGGCATTGCGGTAACTACTCCTCGTATCGGACCGGGCACAGATAGCGGAATTGCCCGGAATGAGAGGGCTGTCCGCTACCTGTGAGACGGGCGTGACGAGGAGATGGTTGTCCGGCAGTGTGAGAAAAGTACGGACTTTGTTCAGCCGCGACGGGCTTCGGGGTGCTGCAGCAGCCAGCCGGCCCAGGCCGAAGCGATCATGTCGCGCACGTCGTGCCGGGCCTTCCAGCCCAGCTCGGCCGCGATCCGGCCGGCGGCCGCGACCACCCGCGCCGGGTCGCCGGGCCGCCGCGCCGTGACCTCCGCCGCCCGGTCCCCGTACCCGGTGATCTCCGTGATGAGGTCGACCATCTCGCGGACGGACACGCCCTCGCCGCGCCCGATGTTGAGCGTCAGGTCGCGGACCGGGCCGCGCTCGCCGAGCTTGCGCGCGGCAGCGAGGTGCGCGTCGGCCAGGTCCTCGACGTGGATGTAGTCCCGGATGCAGGTGCCGTCCGGGGTGTCGTAGTCGGCGCCGAAGATCCGTGGCGCCGCGCCCTCGGTGAGCTTCTCGAAGACCATCGGGACGATGTTGAAGACGCCGGTGTCCGCGAGCTCCGGGGCGGCGGCGCCCGCGACGTTGAAGTAGCGCAGGCAGGCGGTGGAGATGCCGTGCGCCCGGCCCGCCGCCCGGGTCAGCCACTCGCCCGCCAGCTTCGTCTCGCCGTACGGGCTCATCGGCACGCAGGGCGTGTCCTCGGTGACCAGCCCGCCCTCGGTGGAGGGCATCCCGTAGACCGCGGCGGAGGAGGAGAAGACGAAGCGGCCGACGCCGCCCGCCGCCACCGCCTCCAGCAGCGTCCGCAGCCCCTGCACGTTCTCCCGGTAGTACAGCAGCGGCAGCTCCACCGACTCGGCGACCTGCTTCTTCGCCGCCAGGTGCACCACTCCGGTGACCTCGTGCTCGCTGATCGTGCGGTCCAGCAGCCCGCGGTCCAGCGTCGACCCGACGACGAGCGGCACGTCCTCGGGCACCCGCTCCGCCACGCCCGTGGACAGGTTGTCCAGGACCACCGCACGCTCGCCCGCGCCCGTCATCGCGCGCACCACATGCGCGCCGATGTAGCCCGCACCACCAGTGATCAGCCAGGTCATCTCGATCCTCGCTCCTTCTGCTCGCTCAGCCGCGCTCGTACGGCGACGGTACGGGGAAGTACGCGCCGAGGAAGGCCCGCACCACCCGGTCCTGCTCGGCGGCCGGCACCTCGGCGTCGGCGGAGTCCCCGATGCAGAAGACGCTGTGGCTGCGGGTGGCGAGCAGGCGACTGAGGACAGTGTGGTGGTCGTAGCGGCCGGCGTTCGCGAAGGAGCAGGAAATGGTCGCTGGCGTCGACTTCCCGGTCAGATATCCGTAGTAGTGGTGCAGGGACGAAGCGATGGACAGATCGGTACGGGCCCGGAAGCGGCTCCCCGCCGTCGCCGCCACCTCCTCGGGGAAGCGGTCGGCCAGCTCCGCGAGGACGCTGCGCCGCAGCGGGTGCGGGGCGTGCAGGAAGCCGTGCGTGGCGACCCGGCCGAACTCCCGCTTCAGCAGTGCCCGGTTGTTCTTGGCGGCGGCGAAGTAGCCCTCGTCGTCCGGGGTGACCTCGCCGGGCGGTACGGCGGTGGGCGAGCGGAAGAAGTGCGCGGTGCCGTTGCTGTGGAAGAACGCCGAGGGCGGCACCGGGCGGCCGAAGAACACATCGTCGTTGATGTACAGGAACTGCTCGGACAGGCCCTCGATGCGGTGCAGCTGGCTCTCGATGGCGTGCGAGTTGAAGGTCGGCAGCAGGGACGGGTCGGCGAACAGCTCCCGGTGGTCGACCACCTTCAGGCCCGGGTGCGCGGTGTCCAGCCAGGCGGGCACCTGGTCGTCGGTGACGAGGTGGACGGTGCGGACCCAGGGCGCGTACATCGCCAGCGAGCGGAGCGAGTGGCGCAGTTCGTCGCGGCTGCGGAAGCGCGCGTCGCTGCTGTCCACGCCGTCCGTGGCGAAGCCGGCCGCCCGCAGGGCCGCGTCCCGCCGCTCCCGCCAGGCCGGATCGGCGTCGTCGACCCACGTGTAGACGACGTCGACGGGAAAGTCGATGTCCCACATCAGGGTGTCGGTGAAGGCGGCGAGCGTGGGGTGGTCCCGGTCGGCGACCCGCCACTTGGCGGTCGGCTCCAGGCTGGGCAGCCGCGGCCCGAGGAGGGTCGTGCCGCGCGGGGCCTCCCGCCAGCCGTCCTCCTCGTCCGCGGCCCAGAACTCCACCGTGCAGCCGAATCCGGGGCCGTACCGCAGCGTGCGGCTCTCGCTGGTCACCGGCTTGAAGACGCGCACCCCCGCGACCTCGCCGGCCTCCCGCAGCCGCTCGGCCAGCAGCGCGCCCGGCGCGTGGCCGCGCGGCGAGATCAGCTCGCCGTACACCGGCTCGCCGGCCAGCTCCTCGGCGAGCGCGGCCAGCGCCCGCTCCCGGTCCTCCACGGCCACCGCGACCCGGTGCGCGAGCGCGTCGTCGCGCAGCAGGACGTAGCCGATGCCGTGTGCCGTGAGCGCGTCGGTGGCCAGCCCCAGGTTGCGGTCGGCGACCTGCGGCGCCGTGAGGTCGTCGCGCAGCTCGGCGAGGCGCCCGGCGGACCGCACCAGCCGGCCCGACCGGTCCTGGGCCTTGAGCAGTACTTCGCGGGCCTTCTGCGCGTCGGCGGAGGCGGCGAGGGGGCCGCCGTGCGGGGCCGCCACGCTGAACGCCCGGCCGCCGCCGGCCGCGATGCGCAGCGCGGTGCGGTCGGCGCGGGCCGCGAGCCGGTCGGGGCCGTCGCGGCGGGCCACCAGCTTTTCGAACAGCCGCTCCCACTCGGCGGTGACGCGCTCGCCGGAGAAGCGCTCGTACACGCCGGCGCGCGCGGCGTTCCCGTACGCCCGCAGCCGCTCCTGATCACCCATCAGTTCACCGAGCGCCGCCGCCAGCGCGTCGACATCGGCGGGCGGCACGAGCAGGCCGTCCACGCCGTGCCGGACGATCTCGGCGGGGCCGGTGACGATGTCGTACGCGATCGCCGGCACCCCCGCCGCGAACGCCTCGACCAGCACCAGCCCGAACGCCTCGTTGCGCGACGGCAGCAGGCACAGGCTCGCCTTCGCCCACTCCGCCGCCATGTCCGGCGTCCGGCCGAGCAGTTCCACCCGGTCGTGCAGGGCGAGGCCGTCGATGAGCTGGCGCAGCCGTACCGCCTGCGGCCCGTCACCGAAAATCCGCAGCCGCCAGTCCGGGTGGTCCTCCGCGGCCTGCGCGAAGGCCCGTACGGCGTGGTCGAGCTGCTTCTCGGGCGTCAGCCGGGCGGCGACCACGACGAGCCGGCCCGTCAGGTCGGAGCGGGGGCGGTAGCCGTCGGGCAGCGCGTTGGGAATGGTGGCGAGCTTGGGCGCCGCCGGGCCGAGGGACTCGCGGAACCACTCCTCGGTGCGCTCGGTCAGCGAGACCAGCGCGTCGATCCGCGGCGCGTACATCAGCAGCGGCTCGCCGCTGACCCCGCGGAGCTGGGAGGCGCGGTGCTCCTGGTGCACGGTGATCACCCGGCCCTGCACGAGCTCCGCGGCCGCCGCCATGAGCGCGGGCGTCGTCGTGACCAGGACGTCGGTGTCCAGCGCCGCGATGGCGGCGCCCAGCTCGATGTCCGAGAGCCGGTTGAAGGTGTGCTCCCAGGCCGGCTTGATCAGCTCACTGGGGAGGGCGGCCAGCGTGCGGCAGGCCGCCTCGTCCAGAGCGCTGGCCCGCACCGGCCGCTCGTACGGCCCGGTCCGGTCGACCAGGTAGCGGCGCCGGACGTCCCGGGCGGCGGGGAAGAACGGCTCGGCGTGGGTGCGGAAGACGCTCAGCACCTCGACGTCGTGGCGCGCCGCGAGGTGGGCCGCCTGGGTGTACGCGGCCATTTCCGTGCCGCCCATCTCGTCGCCGAGGGTGAGCAGGAACGTGATCCTCATGGCCGGTCCTCCGAGGTCTCGTGGGCGCGGGCGGGGGGCGCGTACGCGGCGCAGCTGACGGCGAGGGTCCCGGCGGCGGAGAAGTGGGCGTGCACCCGCAGCAGCCGGCCGTCCGCGAGCGCTATGGAGCGGTAGGGCGTACGGAAGACCTGCTTCGGACGGCGTACGTCGGTCAGCCGGCGGCCGACCTTCAGCCGGGTCCGCCCGGACCGCAGCCGCACCTCCCAGGTGTGCTGGACGTGTCCGTCGGCGGCCATCGCGGGCAGCGGCAGGTCGGCCGTGAGGTGGCCCGCGCGCTGCTCCAGCGGCATCGGCAGCACGGCTCCGCCGGCGCCCTGCCGGACCGCCTCGGCCGTCCAGACGGCGTGCCGGGGCAGCGGGCCGACCAGCCGGACCTGCACGGTGACGCGGTCCCAGCG
>NZ_NHSG01000486.1:0-8956 GCF_020024005.1 Streptomyces purpurogeneiscleroticus | reverse complement strand
TCCCGTCCTCGACGCGGAACTCCGCCCGCCCGGTGAAGCTGCCGGTGCGCCCACCGTCGTACAGCTCACGCTGCACGCTCCAGGCGCCGGCAAGGTAGGCGAGCGCATCGGGCACGGGATGGACGGTGGTGCTGGACGACGACATGACCACAGTTTCTCACCGGGCCCGGGTGACGCTGAGTACGAGTACTCATGCCGCGGCCGGCAGACCCACGGATACTCGCGCCATGCACATGGAATCGCCCGGCTGCCCGGACTGCGGAATGCCCCTTGGGGCACGCCCGCCCGCTTGGTGCAGCCGTTGCCGGCTGCCCCTGACCGGGCCGGACGCTGCGGCGTTGTGGCAGGTCACGGGGGAGCTGCAGGCGCTGGACGCGCGCAGGCGGTGGCTGGTGCAGCGGCACGGCGAGTTGCTGGCCGCGTTGCGGGCACGCCGGGACGCGCCCTCAGAGACGCCCATGACCGTTCCCGCGGGCGACGGCGTGGCAGGTGGTGGTCCGGCGCGGGAGGTCTCCGCGCCGTCCGCGCGGACCGCGCTGCTGATCGTCGGTGGCGTGCTGGTGGTCGTGGCCGCGTTGGTGTTCACCGTCGTGAGCTGGGGGCGGCTGGGCATCGGCGGGCGGGCCGCCGTACTGCTCGCGGTGACCGCATGCGCGCTCGCACTGCCCCGTCCGCTGCGGCGGCGGCAGCTCACGGCCACCGCCGAGGCCGCGGCCGCGGTGGGACTCGCCCTGGTACTCCTGGATGCCTATGCCGCCCGGGAGGCCGGACTCGGCGGTCTGGACGGCGTCGGAACGGCGGGTTACTGGGCGGCGCTCACCGCGCTGATGGCGGTGGGGACGCCGGTCTACGGCTGGTGGATGCGGCTCCGGCTCCCGCTGCCCGTGGGAATCCTGATCGCACGGCTGCCGGGCCTGCTGACCGCCGCGGCCCTGGGCGGCGGGGCCGCGGACTACGCGACCGCGATGATTGCCACTGCCGCGGTGGACTTCGCGGCCCTGTACGCGTTCACTGCACACGCCGCCACCGGGCCCGCCGCGTTCCGCGACCGGCTGGGCGGTGAGCGGACCGCCACCGCCCTGGTCATGGGGGTCCGGGTGGTCGGCAGCGGTTGGGCGCTGCTGGGCGGGGCGCTCGCGGTGGGGCACGCGGTGAGTGCCTCGTCGCCGGCCGAGGTGATGCGGTCCTGGCTGCCGTTGGGTCTGCTGGCGCTGCTGGGCGTGGCGCTGTGCCGGGGCTTCCGCGCTCTGGCTCTGCCGTTCGCGCTGCGCTCCGGCGGCGAGGGGGTTGCCGTCGTGGCGCTGGTCGTGGCCGTCGGGGCCGGCGTGCGGTGCGTTGTGCCCTCGGGGTGGGCCGTGGCCGGGTACGCGGCTCCGGCCGCGCTCATCGCGGTGTGGGCGGCGGTGCGCTGTGCGCGGAGCGGCCGGTGGGAGAAGACCGCGGAGAGTGGCCCGTTCGCACCGCCGCGCGAGGTCGCGGGGGCGGTGGGCGAGCTGGTCGCCGCCTCCACCATGCTGCTGCTGACCGGCATTGTGGCGCTGCCGGAACTCATGTACGCCCTCGCCCGGCCCGGCATCCCAGGCGTAGCGCTCTGGTTCAACGGTCACGCGCCGCCGTGGAGCTGGCAGCTCGCGGCCGCGCCGCTGGTCGTGCTCTGGCTGGCCGTCTCCGTCCTGGCCACCATGGCCGTACTGCGTGCCCGTACCGTCGGCGACCGGCACCCCGACCAACTGACGAACGCACTGCGCAACACCGCAGCGCTGGCCGCCGTCCCCGCGCTGCTCCTGCTGCCGGTGGCACTGGAGCTGCCGTACGAGTGGGTGCTGGCAACCGCGGCTGTGGCATCCGTCGCCCTGACGACCGTCCTCACCAGGGGCGTCGTGCGCCGGACGCCGGGGGCGGCACTCGTACCGATGCTCGCTGCGCTGGCTGTCACCGACGCACTCGCCCTGCTGTGGTCGTCGGCCGACCGGGTCGCCGTGCTGGTGGCATGGGGCGCCTTCGCCGCTTCGGCCGCCGTACTCGCCCACGTCCTCTCGGCGCCGACCGCCCGGCCCGCCGAGCGCGCAACAGCACGTGTTGCGGGTGCCTTGGCCGTCCTCGCCCTGGGTGTCGAGGCGGTCGCGGCCGGCATCACCGCAGCCCTTCCCACGCACGTCACCGCGTTCGTGGTCCTCGGGGTCGCCGCCGGCGCCGCCTGCGCCGCGGCGGCGTGGCACCGGACCCCGGGACGCGAACAGGTCTCCACGGCCGCCGAGGGCGCCGGGTATGTCCTTGCCGTCACCGCCATCGCCCTGACGGCCTTCCATCCCGGTGCGCTGAGCCTCGCCCTCGCCGTGACCGGGGTCGCGGGCCTGGCCACCGCGCTGCGCCCGGACCGCCGCCGCGCCGCACTCGTGGGTACCGCCCTGCTCATCGCCTCCTCCTGGGTGCGTCTCGCCATGGCGGACGTCACCTTCCCCGAGGCATACACACTCCCGGTCACGGCCGTCGCACTGGTCATCGGTCACCGCCGCCGTACGAGCGACCCGGAGACGGGCTCCTGGACCGCTTACGGGGCGGGGCTGAGCACGACCATGCTCCCCAGCCTGATCGCCATGTGGGGCGACGGGCACTGGGTGCGCCCGCTGCTCCTGGGCACTGCGGCCCTGCTCGCCACCGTTGTGGGCGTACGCACGCGCTTGCAGGCACCGCTGGTCGTCGGCAGCGGTGTACTCCTGCTGGTCGGCATGCACGAACTCGCCCCGACCGTGGTCCAGGTACTCGGCCTCCTCCCCCGCTGGGTGCCCCTGGCCGCGGCCGGCCTGCTCCTGCTGCTGCTCGGGGCCACCTACGAGAAGCGCATCGACGAAGCCCGACGCCTGCGCGACACGGTCCGCAGCATGGGGTGAGCCCCCCCCCCGCACGTCAGCCACCCACCAACTCCAGTTGGTCGGCGACCACGGCTCCGGCGTGCAGGACCGTGCGGTCGGTGCCACGGTCCATGACGGCGCTGGTCGGGGTTTCGCCGTCGACAAGGAGGAGGTCGGCGCGGTCGCCGACCTCCAGACCCGGGCGGTCGGCGACGCCGGACAGCCGGGCGGTGTCGTGGTTCATGATCGAGGCCCCGCCGATGGTCGCGACGGCCAGTGACATCTCGATGAGATCGTCGCGGCGGAAGTTGTTGGTGAAGGCCAGTTGCCAGGTGCGGTCGAGCATGTCGCAGTTGCCGTACGGGCTCCAGTAGTCACGCTGGCCGTCCTCGCCCAGGCCGACCCGTACGCCCGCCTCCGTCAGGGCCACCAGCGACAGTTGTCCGCGGTCCGGAGGTGCCACGGTGGCCATCGCGATGTCGAGTTCGGCGAAGTCGTCGATGATGCGGCGGCTCATGGATTCGGAGATCGAGCCGAGTTCATAGGCGTGGGACATGGTGACCTTGCCCTGCATGCCCAGCGCCCGGGTGCGTTCGAGTACCAGGTCGGTGGAGAACACGCCGAGGTGGCCCGGCTCGTGGAGGTGGATGTCCACCTCCACCTGGTACTTCTCGGCCAGCCCGAACACCACGTCCAGGTGCCCCTTGGGGTCCCGGTCGAGGGAACAGGGATCGATGCCGCCGATCACCTCGGCGCCCGACTTGAGGGATGCCTCCAGATAGTCGACGGTGCCCTTCTCGCGGAGGATGCCCGCCTGGGGGAAGGTCATGATCTGCACGTCTGCCCGGCCGGCGAACTTCTCCTTCGCGGCCACCACAGCGTCGAACTTCTCCAGCTTGCAGTCCACGTCCACCTGGGCGTACGACCGTACGCGGGTGGTGCCGCGGGCGATCATCCGCTCCAGCGTGCCGGCCACCCGCTCCTGGAGGGGCACCTCCGCGGTGCGCCAGTTCTGCCGGTCGTTGAGCATCATCGTCCAGACGCCCGGGCCGCCGGTGTGCGGCCGGAACGGCAGGCCGATCCGGGTCGAGTCCAGGTGTACGTGCACGTCGCTGAAGGACGGCAGCAGCAGTCGGCCGCGCCCCTCGACGACGGGGCCGGTCACTTCGGCAGCCGGGTCGTAGGGGCGGATCGCCGCGATGCGGTCGCCGGACAGTTCGATGTCGCTGCGCTCGCCGCCCCAAGGGCGGACGTCACGAATCAACACGGATGTCACCTTTCTCTTGCGCGGTACTGCGGTACGGCGAGATGTGATGGCAGGCGATGTCACCGCGCGGCACGCTGTCGGTGCACAGCTGCCGGTCTTGCGGGTCCAGGCCCTGATGTGCCGGACACCGGGACTGGAAGACGCAGCCGCGCGGTGGGTCGGCCGGGCTGGGCAGGTCGCCGGCCAGCCGGATCCGCCCGCTGCGGTCCGCCGCCGGGTCCGCCTGCGGGACGGCGGAGAGCAGCGCCCGGGTGTAGGGGTGGCGCGGAGCGTCGAAGACATCGTCGGTGTGTCCCTGTTCCATGATCCGGCCCAGGTACATCACCGCGATGCGGTCGGCGAAGTGCTTGACCACGGACAGGTCGTGGGCGATGAAGACATACGCCACGCCGGTGTCCCGCTGGATGTCCGCCAGCAGATTGATCACCTGCGCCTGCACCGAGACATCCAGCGCGGACACCGGCTCGTCGCAGATGATCAGTTGTGGGTCCAGGGCGAGCGCCCGGGCGATGCCCACGCGCTGCTTCTGGCCGCCGGAGAACTCGTGCGGGAAACGGTTGTAGTGGTCGGGGCGCAGCCCCACCCGGTCCATCAGGTCCCGCACCCTGGCCTTGACGCCGCCGGGTGGTGTGATCCGCTGGGCCAGCAGTGGTGCGGCGATCGCACTGCCCACGGACTGGCGCGGATTGAGCGAGGAGGACGGGTTCTGGAACACCATCTGTACCCGGCGGCGGTACTCCTGAAGGTCCGAGCGGCGGAGTTCGGAGATCTCCTGGCCGTCGAGCCGGATGCTGCCGGAGGTGGGTTCGAGGAGTCGCATGAGCAGCCGCCCTGTGGTCGACTTGCCGCAGCCGGACTCCCCCACCAGCCCGAGGGTCTCCCCCGCGGCTACCGAGAAGCCGACCCCGTCGACCGCCTTGATCACACCGCCGCCGGAACCGAAGACACTGGTCCCGAAGACACCGGAACGGATCGGGAAGTATTTGGTCAGGTCGGTGACCTGCAACAGTGGCGTCATCGGGCCACCTCTCCGGCCGGTTCCAGGGTCGTCAGGTGGCACCGCGACGGGTGCCCTTCGGGACCGGCCAGCGCCGGCCGCCGGGTGTCGCAGGCGTTGTCGGGTACCAGGTGCGCCTTCCGGCAGCGGTCGGCGAACAGGCAGCCCTCGGGCAGCGTCAGCAGTGACGGCGGGAAACCCGGGATCGGGCTGAGCCGCCGGGACTTCCCCACGAGCGAGGGCATCGAAGCCAACAGCCCTTGGGTGTAGGGGTGTTGTGGGTCGTTGAACAGGTCGGTGACGGTCGCCCGTTCCACGCACTCCCCGCCGTACATCACCACGACCTGGTGGCAGACCTCGGCGACCACACCGAGATCGTGGGTCACCAGGATCACCGAAGTACCGGTCTCGGCCTGCAACTCACCCAGCAGGTCGAGGATTTGGGCCTGTACGGTGACGTCGAGTGCGGTGGTGGGCTCGTCGGCGATCAGCAGCTCAGGTTCGCAGACCAGCGCCATGGCGATCATCGCGCGCTGCCGCATGCCGCCGGAGAACTCGTGCGGGTACGACGAGTAGCGACGCTTCGGGTCGGGGATCCCGACCCGGCCGAGCATGTCGACGGCGACCGCGGCGGCGGCCTTCTTGGAGACGTTGTTGTGTACTCGGTACGCCTCGGCGATCTGCGCTCCGACCGGGTAGAACGGATGCATCGCGGACAGCGGGTCCTGGAAGATCATCGCGATCTTCTTGCCGCGGTAGGCACGCATCTGTGCCTCGGTCAGCGGGTTGAGATCCTGGCCGTCCAGCAGGATCTGTCCGGTGACGCCGGCCGAGGTGTCCTTGAGCAGTCCCATCAGGGCCTGGCTCGTGACGGTCTTGCCGGAGCCGGATTCGCCGACGATACCGACGGTCTCGCCGCGTTGCAGTGTCAGGTCCATTCCGTTGACCGCGTGCACCACACCGTCGTCGGTCGGGAAACTCACCCGCAGATCGCGGATCTCCAGCATGGGTGCGGCTTCGGGCGCGGGAACGGCTTCGGACGTGGCTACGGCTTCGGGCGTGGGAGCGGGTGTGGGCGCTTCAGGTGTGGGCATCAGGCAACCCTCACTCGCGGGTCGATCACCGCGTAGGCGGCGTCGACCACGACGTTGGCGACGATGATGAAGAACGCGGCCATCATCGTGATGGCCATGGTGACCGGCAGGTCGCCGGCCTGCGCGGCGCGCACCGCGGTGAAGCCGATGCCCGGCACCGAGAAGATCTGCTCGGTGAGCACGGCACCGCCGAGGAGGAGGCCGATGTCCAGGCCGAGCATGGTGACCACCGGCGTGATGCCGGCGCGCGCACCGTGCCGGAACACAATGTTCCGCCGGGACAGGCCCTTGCTGCGCGCGGTGCGCATGAAGTCCTCGCCGAAGGTCTCCAGCATGTTGCCGCGGGTGACGCGGATGTACTGCGCGCTGAACAGCACGGCCAGCGCCACCCAGGGCAGCAGATAGTTCAGGAACCACCCGCCGGGGCCCGCGGCGCCGAACGGCGAGGCGATGTCGTTGGTGGTGAACGGCAGCACGTCCAGGGTGCTGACGAACACCAACAGCAGCAACAGGCCGGTCACCGGGATGGGCAGGGACACACCGATGGAGGCGGCACCGACGATCAGCTTGTCGGTGAAGCGGTTCTTGCGCAGCGCGGCCAGCAGCCCCAGGCCGACGCCGGCGACGGTCCACAGCACGATCGCGCCGCTGGCCACCGACAGTGTGTACGGCAGGGCCCGCTCGATGATGGTGGTGACGTCCTCGTTAGTCTGGAACGACTTGCCCATGCACGGCCAGGAGCACAGGGTGTCGGCGCCCGGCGCGCCGACCATGCGGCTGCCCACCAGCCCCGACATGTAGTCGGCGTACTGGACGAGGAACGGCTTGTCCATCCCGAGGGCGACCCGTGCCTCGGCGATGCGCTCAGGGGTGCACTCCTGGCCGCAGGCCGCCGCGGCCGGGTCCGCCGGGCCGAGCTGGAACAGGCTGAACGTCACGAAGCTGATGACGAGCAGCAGGGCGATCATCGCGGCGAACCGCCGCAGCAGGAAGCCGGCCATCAGCGTTCGACGCCGACGATCGACAGGTCGATGGCGCCGAAGAAGTACCCCACCTGCGCGTTACGGACCTTGGAGCCGACCACGCTGTTGGTGAAGCTGCGCACCAGCGGCACCAGCGGGTAGTCCTGCATGGCCCGGTCGAAGAGGGTGGCCCACTTCTTGCCCAGCTCCTCGCTGGTTCCGTTGGCACCGCGCAGCTTGTACATGTCGCGGGAGATCTCCGGGTCGAAGTAGCGCGGAATGTTGGAGAACCCGTACGTCTTGCCGTCGAGGCTCGGCCCCAGGTTGGGGTCGATGGTGGTGCGGACCGAACCGCTGTCCGCGCCGCCGCACCAGCCGCTGCGGGCGATGTCCGGCATGTGGTCGCCGGCCAGCACGGTGTAGTAGTTGGCGGCCGGGATGGGGCGCAGCTGCAGGTCGATGCCGAGCTTCTTGAGGTTCTGCTGCAGTGTGGTGCCGACGTTCTTGTACCGGGAGGTGGCGTCGGCGTAGCCGTACACCAGCTTCTTGGGCACCTTTCTGCCGTCGAGCAGCTTCTTGGCCTCGGCGAGCTTCGGCTTGCCCGCCGGGTCCAGGTCGGTGTGCTGCTGCACGTATCCGCGCTGGTCCGGGTTGATGTACGACTGGGCCATCCTGCCGAACCGGTTGCCGCCGTACTGCACGTGGATGGCGCTGCGGTCGACGGCGAGCGCGATCGCCTTGCGTACCTGCGGGTCCTTGATGGTCTCGGTGTTGAGGTTCAGCACGTCCGTGCAGCCCAGCAGGCCGGCCGCGGTGCGCTTCTTGATCTCGGGGGTGTTGAGTTTCGCGGTGTCGGACGCCTGCAGGCCGCCGGCGCTGTCCAGTGTGATCGCTCTCGGATCCGAGTCGGCGAGCAGTTGCTGGCTGATGGTGGCCTGGGCGGTGGAGAGGCTGAAGGTGAAGGTGTCCGGCAGGGCCGGGCGGTTCGGGTCGGTCTTCGGGTCCCACTGGTCATTGCGGACCAGCTTCATCGAGCGGCCGCGGTCGTACGACTTGATCTTGTACGGGCCGGAGGACACCGGGTGGTTGGTGTAGTCGAGCTTGGTGTCCTTGGCCCGCGGCACCGGCGCCGTGTTGGACCGCGAGACGAGGGCGGGGAATTCGGCGAACGGCTGCTTGAGGTGGAAGACGATGGTGCGGTCGTCCGGGGTGTCGATCGCCTTGAAGTCGCCGTCGGCGTAGGGGCCCTTGTAACCGTCGTCGGCCAGCGCCGAGTTGAGTTCCTGCGGGGCCTGGGTGTAGACGTCGCGGGCGTAGGTGCGCTCGACGCCGTACTTGATGTCCTTGCTGGTGATCGGCTTGCCGTCCTCGTACTTCAGGCCCTTTTTCAGGGTGTACGTCCAGGTGAGGCCGTCGGCGGAGCGCTTGCCCAGGTCGGTGGCGAGGTCCGGCACGATCTTCGGCGGCTTGCCGGCGGTCTCCTTGGCCATGGTCAGGGTGCGGTAGTACAGCTGGCCCACGTTGGCGGTCTGCACGTAGTTGCTGTTTCCGGGGTCCAGCGTCTGGAAGTCCGCGGACATCAGGACGTTGATGTTGCCGCCCTTGCCGGTGAAGCCCTTGCCGACCTGTACGGGGTCGAAGGCGCCGGCGTGGGAGCGGGAGCCGGAGCCGGGGGCGGGCTTGGGGCCGCCGCAGGCGGTCAGGGCCAGCCCGGCGGTCACCGTCAGGGCGAGCGCGGCCGTGGTGCCTCTGTTCACTGCGTCTCCTTGCGGATGGGTTGAGGG
>NZ_NHSG01000485.1:0-8970 GCF_020024005.1 Streptomyces purpurogeneiscleroticus | reverse complement strand
GCCCAGCCCGCGCCCCTTGCCTCCCTGGAGCGCGTGGGGGACAAGGACGTGAGCGCCACCGCCGGCGAGACCTTCGCCGACCGGCTCCGGGTGCGCGCGAAGAACACCGAGGACCGCACGGTGTCCGGTGTGAAGGTCCTGTACGAGATACGCGGCGACGGCGACACCCGCTTCGAGGGCGGCGCCGCCAAGGTCACCGTGGCCACGGACAAGGACGGCGTCGCCACCGCCCCGGTCCTGGTCGCGGGGGAGAAGGCCGGGACGTACACCGTCCGCGCGACGGCGGTGGGGCGTGCCGTGCCGGCCACCGACTTCACCGCGACCGTCAAGGCCCCGCAGGCCGACGCCCTGGCCCGCACCTCCGACCAGAAGATGGAGGCCGCGGAGGGCGCTTCCTACGCGGATGCCATCGAGGTCAAGGCGACCTACCAGGGCAAGGCCGCCGCCGGCGTGGCCGTCACCGCCACGATGATCGCCGGCGACGCCGCCGACCCCGCGAAGGCCGAGCAGGCCACCGAAGGCCCGTACTTCAAGGACGCCGAGGGGGCGCCGATACGCACGCTCACCGGCCTGAAGACCGGCGCCGACGGCCTGCTGAAGCTGCCGGAGATCTTCACCGACAACCACCCCGGCACGTACAAGCTCCGGCTCACAACGGCCGGCGGAGCAGTGCTCCTGGTGGACCTCAAGGTCGGCTGACGGCCGCACGGTACGAAGGGAGGGGCGCGGCGCTCAGGCGTCGCGCCCGTTCCGTATGCGGTGCCGTTCCGTGTGTTCTCATCTCCGCCGCCCGTTGCTACGGTGCCCCAGCCCTGCCTATCTGACGCCACGTCAGGTGCCGTGGGGAGCCCCGCAGTCGAACGGGAGGCCCAGCATGCGTGCCCTCACAGCAGCCGCGATCGGGCTGGCCGCTGCCCTCGCCCTGGTCTTCACCATGACGGCCATCGGCGCCCCCGAAGGGCGGACGTCCCCCGAACCCCTGCGGACCACCGTCCCCGAGCACCCCTGAGGGGGCCGCCGCCATGCGCCGTAAGGCCAGCCTCGTTCTGCTCGCCCTCGCCGTCTTCTGCACCGCCCTGGCCCCGCTGATGCGGTGGTACGCCTTCCCCCGGCTCGCCAAGATCCCGCCGAGCCAGTACCAGGAGATGGTCCTGGAGGCCAAGCCCGCCACCCTCATCGACTACGGCACCATGAAGGCCAGGAAGGTCCCGAAGATCAGCATCGTGCAGACCCTGAAGGGCAACGTCGAAGCCTCCGAAAAGGTCGAACGCACGGCCGGCCGCGACGTCGTCGTCTGGGACGCGCTGTCCTACGTGGCCGGCCCCGACGGCAAGATGGTCTCCGAGATCCCCGAGCGCTACATCTTCGACGCGCACACCCAGGAACCGGTGCACGCGACGGGCGAGTCGGTCGACGGCGAGCCGGTGCGCCGCGACGGCATCGAGTACAAGTGGCCCTTCCTCACCGAGAAGCGCGACTACAGCTACTTCGACGCCCAGACCCGCACCTCGGCGCCCATCCACTACAAGGGCACCCGCAACTTCCAGGGCCTCGACGTCTACTACTTCGAACAGACCATCCCCTGGACCAAGGTCCCGCTTCCCAAGAAGATGCCGGTCAAGGGCGTCACCCCGGAAGCCGTCGAGAAGATGGGCACCACGCGCTGGTACACCACCAAGCGGATGTTCTGGGTGGAACCGGTCACCGGCGCGCCCGTCAACGGCGAGGAGATCCACAAGGAGGAACTGCGCGGCGGCGACCTGCTGCCCGGCGGCGGCAAGGTCACCGCATTCGCCGGACACGTGAAGATGCGCCCCGACTACCTGAACGCCACCGTCGCCCTGGTCTCCTCCCAGCGCACCCTCGTCCTGCTCCTCACCAGCTACCTGCCCTGGGGCCTGCTCACCACGGGCGCCGCGCTCCTGGCCATGAGCCTGTACCTGGAGGCACGCGGACGGCGCCCGGGAGGGCGCGCCGCGGCCGCGTGAGCGCCCGTAGCGCTTCCATCAGCCCAGTCGCGCGCCGTCAGCGCCGTTGCATCCGCGCCTTCGTATGGCGCGTCGGCTCGGCCGTCGCCGGATCCTCGGGCCACGGGTGCTTCGGATAACGGCCGCGCAGCTCCGCCCGCACCGAACGGTAGCCGTCACGCCAGAAGGAGGCGAGGTCGGCGGTGACGGCCGCCGGACGCCCCGCGGGCGACAGCAGATGAACCAGTACCGGCACCCGGCCGCCCGCCACCCGCGGCGACTCCCGCAGCCCGAACATCTCCTGCAGCTTCACCGCCAGCACCGGCTGATCGCCGCCGTACTCCACCCGGACCCGCGAACCACTGGGCACCTCGATGCGCTCCGGCGCCAGCTCGTCGAAGCGCGCCGAATCGCCGCTCGCCCACGGCAACAGCCGCGACAGCGCCTGGCCCGCGTCGATCCGCGCCAGATCGGCGCGCCGCCGCGCACGCCCCAGCTCCGGCTCCAGCCACTCGTCCCGGCGCGCCAGCAGCGCCTCGTCCGCGACATTCGCCCACGGAGCACCCAGCTCCCGATGCAGGAACGCCATGCGCTCCCGGAGCGAACGAGCCCCCTCCGACCAGCGCAGCAGCCCGAGCCCTTCGCTGCGCAGCCCCTCCACCAGCGCTTCCCGTACGAGCGCCGGGTCCGCGTCCCGCAGCGGCCGGGACACCAGCTCGATCGCGCCGAGCCGCGCCACGCTCCGCGCGACCACGTCGCCGTCCGCCCAGCCGACCTCCTCGGCCGAGGCGTACAGCGCCCCCGCGGCCGCCCGCGCGGTCTCCTCGTCGATCACGGCCGCGAGCCGCACCCGCGCGGACGCCGCCGTCACGGGCCGGTCCGCAACCGCCACCGCCAGCCACTCGGCGCTCCGCAGCCGCGACCCTTCCCCGGCCTCGGCCCCCGTCCCCGAAGCCATCACGTACGCACCCTCGCTGCGCCGACGGGCCACCCGCTCGGGGAAGGCCAGCGCCGCCACGAACCCGGCCGCGGCGTCGTCGTTCTCCCCGCGGGTCCCGGTGACGGCTGTACCGGGCACCTGCGCACCGCTGTCGGGCGCGGGCGCGCCGCCGTCCGGAGCGCCCCCGGCACCCGAAGCGCCGGACAGCGCCGAGGCCAGCCGCCGGGACTCCTGCCGCCACCGGCCGGCATACGCGTCCCGCCCGCGGCGGGCCGCGCGCCAGGCATCGGCGAGATCGTCGCCGTACTCGCGCGGCGGCTCCTCGCTCAGCAGCGCGACGACCTCTGCGGCCCGCCGCGCGCCGACCTGCGCCGCGCCGTCCAGCAGGGCCCGCGCCAGCCGCGGATGCAGGCCGAGCCGGGCCATCCGTACGCCGCGCTCCGTCGCCCGCCCGGCCGCATCCACCGCGCCCACCGCGGTCAGAACGTCCCGCGCCGCCGCCATCGCCCCGGCCGGCGGCGCGTCCAGCAGCGCAAGGCCCGCGGCGCCCGGATCGCCCCAGCACGCGGCCTGCAAAGCGAACGCCGTCAGGTCCGCGACCTTGATCTCCGGGGACGGGAAACGCGGCAGCCGCCCGTCCTCACCCTCCGACCAGCAGCGGTAGACCACACCGGGCGCCTCGCGCCCCGCGCGGCCGGCCCGCTGCCGCGCCGCCGCCTGGGACGCCCGTACCGTCGTCAGCGCGCTCAGCCCCCGCGCATGATCCATCCGCGGCTCGCGCGCCAGCCCGCAGTCGACCACCACGCGCACCCCGGGCACCGTCAGACTCGACTCCGCCACCGACGTGGCCAGCACGATCCGCCGCCGGTCACCCGAACCGGCCAGCACCGCGTCCTGCACGGCCGCCGGCGCCCGGCCGTGCACCTGCAGCACCTCGACCCCGGCATCGCCCTGGTCCGCCAGCTGCCCCGCCACCCGTGCGATCTCGCCCACGCCCGGCAGGAAACACAGCACATCCCCCTCCCGCTCGCGCACCGCCCGCCGCACCACCGACGCCACATGCGCCAGCAGCGCCGGATCCACCCGCATGCCGTGCGCCGGACGCACCGGGCGCTCCGGCGGCGCCCACACCGTCTCCACCGGATGCGAGACCCCCTGCGCCGCCACGACCGGCGCGTCCCCCATCAGCCGCGACCAGCCCTCCGCGTCCGTCGTCGCCGACGCCGCCACCAGCCGCAGCTCCGGCCGCAACGCCTCCCGCACGTCCAGCAGGAACGCCGCCGCCGTGTCCGCGTCGAGATGCCGCTCGTGGCACTCGTCCAGTACAACGATGTCCACGCCCGGGAGTTCCTGATCACGCTGGAGCCGCTGGAGCAGGACGCCCGTCGTCACCACCTCCACGACAGTGCGCGCCCCCACCGCGCGCTCCCCGCGCACGGTGAACCCCACACGCTCGCCCACACGCTCCCCGAGCAACCACGCCATTCGCCGCGCCGCAGCCCGCGCCGCGATCCGCCGCGGCTCCGCAACGATCACCTTGCGTACGGGCGCACCGTCTTCCGTCAGGCCCGCCAGTGCCAGGGGTACGAGGGTCGTCTTACCGGTACCCGGAGGCGCGCACAGGACGGCGGTCCCGGCACCCTCCAGCGCCTCCTGAAGAGCGGGCAGCGCGGACCGTACGGGCAGAGCATCGAGTTCATCGCGGCGGATCACCCGCCCAGTGTCTCGCGGGGCCGATGACCTACCGGAGGCGCTGTGCCACGGTCCCTCGGGGGCGAGCTTCGGGGCGGCCTACGAGGCCGGCAGCCCGCCTACGGGTCCCGTCGGCACACGAAGATGGCCGTACCCGGGATCAGCCCGCCCCGAAGGGGCGACCAGCCGCCCCACTCCTGGGTGTTCCACGCCGGCCACTCCGGCTCCACCAGGTCCTCCAGACGGAAGCCCGCGGCCACCACGTCACGCACCCGGTCACCCAGCGTGCGGTGGTGCTCCACGTACACCGCGTTGCCCTGCTCGTCCTGCTCCACGTAGGGCACGCGGTCGAAGTAGGACGCCGCGACGGACAGCCCCTCGGGGCCCGGCTCATCGGGGAAGGCCCAGCGGATCGGATGCGTCACCGAGAAGACCCACCGGCCGCCCGGCCGCAGCACCCGGTGCACCTCACGGAAGACCCGCGCCGGATCGGCCACGAACGGCACCGCCCCGTAAGCCGAGCACGCGAGATCGAAACTGCCGTCCGCGAAGGGAAGCACCCCGGCGTCGGCCTGCACGAGAGCCACGTCCGGCGCCTCCGTACCGTGCGCCGGTAGATCCCCGCCGATCCGGAGGGCGTGCTGCAGCTGCCGGTGCGAGAGGTCCAGCGCCACCGGGTGCGCCCCCTGCGCCGCCAGCCACCGCGAACACTGCGCCGCGCCCGCACCGATCTCCAGGACCCGCAGCCCCTTGAGCTCGGCGGCCGGCCCCAGGAGAGCGGCCTCTGCCTCGTCCAGCCCCTCCGGCCCCCATACGAAGCGGTCGTCGCCCAGGAACGCACCGTGCTCGCTCTGGTACTCGTCGGCGTTGCGGTCCCACCAGCCGCGGCTGGCCCGGCTGCTCTCCGCCTCCCCGGTGGTGCGGCGTACGGCCTCGGCGTCGTCCCAGGCCGCGGGGCCCGCCGCTGCGTCCGTGCCGCCGGGGACCGTGGAGCCGGTCACCGTGGCCGCGAAGCCGGTGACTGCGGAGTCGTCGTGTTGGTTCATCGCGCCCGTCGTCGTATTGTTCGTTAAAGCTTGTAGTTTCTGAGGTGCATGGGACCGGCTGGTCGCAGTCCTGTGAGGATCTTCGTCAGGCCCCTGTGGCCTGCGACGACAAGGCCGAGCGGCTCTTCTCGCGTTCGGTGTGTGCCGGTTATGCGGCGATCCGCCCGCGGTGTGGGCCTTCGCGCATTGACCGTGTCCGGCTGCCCCCGTATGCTACAAGTTGCGCTGCGGGCCTGCGCACCTCAGACGGAGCAGGTCGCGCTCGCATCTGTTGCATGTCCCCTCGGTTTCGAGGCGCTGACCGGATTTCTCGGAAATTCGGGAGCGCGCCTCATTGCTGTCGACTTCTGCAGAAGCGATAAAGGCTCTCGGCGTAGCAGTACCTACGACTTCAATGTCCGTACCGGAGCCCTTTCCCACATGACGAGCAGCACCGAGACCACCGCCACCACCCCGCAGGTTGCGGTCAACGACATCGGTAACGAGGAAGCCTTCCTCGCCGCGATCGACGAGACGATCAAGTACTTCAACGACGGCGACATCGTCGACGGCGTCATCGTGAAGGTCGACCGGGACGAGGTCCTGCTCGACATCGGTTACAAGACCGAAGGCGTCATCCCCAGCCGCGAGCTCTCCATCAAGCACGACGTCGACCCGAACGAGGTCGTCGCCGTCGGTGATGAGATCGAGGCCCTGGTTCTCCAGAAGGAGGACAAGGAAGGCCGCCTGATCCTCTCGAAGAAGCGTGCCCAGTACGAGCGCGCCTGGGGCACCATCGAGAAGATCAAGGAAGAGGACGGGATCGTCACCGGTACCGTCATCGAGGTCGTCAAGGGTGGTCTCATCCTCGACATCGGCCTCCGCGGCTTCCTCCCCGCCTCCCTGGTCGAGATGCGCCGCGTCCGCGACCTTCAGCCCTACGTGGGCAAGGAGCTCGAGGCCAAGATCATCGAGCTGGACAAGAACCGCAACAACGTGGTCCTGTCCCGCCGTGCCTGGCTCGAGCAGACCCAGAGCGAGGTCCGCCAGACTTTCCTCACCACCCTCCAGAAGGGTCAGGTGCGCTCCGGCGTCGTCTCCTCGATCGTCAACTTCGGTGCCTTCGTGGACCTGGGTGGCGTCGACGGTCTGGTCCACGTCTCCGAGCTGTCCTGGAAGCACATCGACCACCCCTCCGAGGTCGTCGAGGTCGGCCAGGAGGTCACGGTCGAGGTCCTGGACGTCGACATGGACCGCGAGCGCGTGTCCCTGTCGCTCAAGGCGACCCAGGAAGACCCGTGGCAGCAGTTCGCCCGGACCCACCAGATCGGTCAGGTCGTCCCGGGTAAGGTCACCAAGCTCGTTCCGTTCGGTGCGTTCGTCCGCGTCGACGAGGGCATCGAGGGCCTGGTCCACATCTCCGAGCTGGCCGAGCGCCACGTGGAGATCCCGGAGCAGGTCGTCCAGGTCAACGACGAGATCTTCGTCAAGGTCATCGACATCGACCTCGAGCGCCGCCGCATCAGCCTCTCGCTGAAGCAGGCCAACGAGTCCTTCGGTGCCGACCCGTCGGCGGTCGAGTTCGACCCGACCCTGTACGGCATGGCCGCGTCCTACGACGACCAGGGCAACTACATCTACCCCGAGGGCTTCGACCCCGAGACCAACGACTGGCTCGAGGGCTACGAGGCGCAGCGCGAGGCGTGGGAGAACCAGTACGCCGAGGCGCAGCAGCGCTTCGAGCAGCACCAGGCCCAGGTCATCAAGTCGCGCGAGGCCGACGAGCAGGCTGCGGCCGAGGGCGCTGCGGCGCCGGCGGCCGGCGGCCAGGGTGGCGGCGGCGGCAACGTCTCCGGCGGCTCGTACTCCTCGGAGTCGGCGGACAACTCCGGCGCCCTGGCGTCGGACGAGGCCCTTGCTGCGCTCCGCGAGAAGCTGGCCGGCGGCCAGAGCTGAGCACGCTCACCGCTAGGCGCTAGCCGATAGCGACACGAAGGCCCGCTCCCTTTGGGGGCGGGCCTTCGTGCTGTCCGGACCGGAGTCCGGCCTTCTGGCTGTCGTCCGGCTGTTCGGCTTTCTGTATGGCCGCTTGGCTGTGGCGGCAGGCATCGCACCTGGAAAAGCCCCTGGAAGCCGCCTGACCTCACCTCAGCGGTGGTCCGTACGACGCCGCCTGCGCCGCCCTGAACGTTCCTGCAGGCCGCGTCCACTTCGCCGGTGACCACCTCGGCCACAACGACACCTGGCAGCACGGTCTGTTCTCCTCGGCGCGAAAAGTGGTGACAGCGCTGCACGAGCGGGTGATGACGTAAGGACCGGGAATGCCCGAGCCATGTACCGCGTTGTGCGGGGCGGACATCGAGGAGGAGCGGTCACTGTGTTGGATCCCCAGGATTTGTACGAATGGGAGCCGAGCGGGCTCGCGGCGGTCGACGCGATAGCCTCCCGCGACTCCGCCGGGCTGGTGCTCCTGTACCACTTCGACGGCTACATCGACGCCGGCGAAACCGGTGACCAGATTGTCGAGACCCTCCTGGAAGGGCTGCCACACCAGGTCGTCGCCCGCTTCGACCACGACCGGCTGGTGGACTACCGGGCCCGCCGCCCGATGCTCACCTTCGACCGCGGCCAGTGGTCCTCGTACGAGACGCCCAGCATCGAGCTGCGTCTCGTCCACGACGCCACGGATGCGCCCTTCCTGCTGCTCTCCGGTCCCGAACCGGATGTCGAGTGGGAACGCTTCACGGCCGCTGTACGAGAGGTCGTCGAGCGGCTGAACGTACGCCTCTCGGTCAGCTTCCACGGCATCCCGATGGGCGTCCCGCACACCCGCCCCGTCGGGATCACCCCGCACGGCAACCGCACCGACCTGACCCCGGGCCACCGCGACCTCTTCGAACAGGCGCAGGTCCCCGGCAGCATCGAAGCGCTGATCGAGTACCGCCTCGGGGAAGCCGGACACGACGTACTGGGCATCGCCGCCCACGTGCCGCACTACGTCGCGCGCTCCGCCTACCCGGACGCCGCGCTCACTGCGCTGGAGACGGTCACCGCCGCGACGGGCCTGGTCCTGCCGAGCGCCGCGCACACCCTGCGTACGGAAGCGCTGCGCACCCAGGAAGAGATCGAACGGCAGCTCTCGGAGGGCGACGAGGAGCTGGTCGCGCTGGTCAGCGGCCTTGAGCACCAGTACGACGCGGCGGCCGGCGCCGAAACCCGCGGCAACCTCGTGGCCGAGCCCGCCGAACTTCCGTCCGCCGAGGAGATCGGCCGCGAGCTGGAAGCCTTCCTGGCCGACCGGGAACGGGACATGGGGGACGGGGGCATCTGAGGGAACGTTGGGAGG
>NZ_NHSG01000484.1:0-8973 GCF_020024005.1 Streptomyces purpurogeneiscleroticus | reverse complement strand
GGTGGGGGGACGGTGAGGAGGGTGGGGCGATGGAGGACCTTTCCCATGGCGGCCGTTGCCGCGCGGTTGGTGACCGGCTCGGGGGCCGTGAGGTTCACCGGGCCCGACAGGTTCTCGTCGTCGATGAGGTGGCGCAGGGCACGGATGTGGTCGTGGAGGGAGATGTACGACCAGTACTGGCTGCCGTCGCCCAGGCGGCCGCCGAGTCCCGCCTTGAACAGCGGGAAGAGCCGGCCCCAGGCGCCGCCGGTGCGCGAGACGACCAGGCCGGTGCGCGGGAAGGCGGTACGGATGCCGGCTTCGACGGCCGGCTCGGCGGCCGCCTCCCAGTCGACGCAGACCTTGGCGAGAAAGTCGTCGCCGGGCGGGGCGGTTTCGTCCACCGGGCGGTCGCCGGTGTCGCCGTAGTAACCGATCGCGCTGCTGCAGACGAAGGAGCGCGGCGGGGTGTCGAGGGAGGCGAGGGCCTCGGCGATCGTGGCGGTGCCGAGCACCCTGCTGTCGCGGATCCGCTTCTTGTGGGCGGGCGTCCAGCGGTGGTCGCCGATGCCGGCGCCCGCGAGGTGGACCACGGAGTCGCAGCCGGCGAGCGATGCGGCGTCGACGGTCTGCTGTTCGGGATCCCAGGCCACTTCGTCGGCGGCGCGGGGCGCGTGCCGGACGAGGCGCAGCACCTCGTGGCCGTCCGCGCGCAGTGACTGCAGAAGAGCCGTGCCGATGAGACCGGTCGAGCCGGTGATCGCGATCCGCATGGTTCCCATACTGCCCGTGGCGGCGCACGCGTGGCACAGTGACCGGCATGCCCGAGCCGATCGTACGTACTGCCGTGCCCGCCGACGAGGCGGCGCTGGGGGCGCTGGACAGGCGGACCTGGTCGCCGCTGCACTCCGTTCAGCCGCGCCCGGAGCCGCCGTACGACCCGTTCTTCGACGCCTGGCACGTGCCGGACGACTTCCTGGTGGCGGAGGTGGACGGTCGGACGGCCGGGTACCTGCGCCTGGTACGGCCGATCCCGCTGGCCTCCAATGCCCATGTGCGGCAGATACAGGGCCTGGCCGTGGACGAGTGGGCGCGCGGCCGCGGGGTGGCCCGCGCGCTGCTCGACGCGGCGATCGGCCGGGCGGTGGCGGAGGGCGCGGAGCGGATGACGCTGCGGGTGCTGGGGCACAACGCGCCGGCCCGGCGGCTGTACGAGTCGGCGGGGTTCAGGGTGGAGGGCGTACTGCCGGGGGAGTTCCGGGTGGAGGGGCAGTACGTGGACGACGTGCTGATGGGGCGGTGGCTGGACGGGGCCACAGCCACAGCGGGCTGAGGCACTCCGCCGCCGTACGGACCACTCACCACGGACACGGACCACGGACACTGGCCACGGACCGCAGCCACGGACCACGGACCAAGGCGGACCGTGCCGTCGGCCTTGCCCCCTACGACTCGCCCCGGAAGCGTTCCCACAGGGCGGGGAAGCGTTCCTCCAGGGCCGCGTCGTCCTCGAAGTCGATGACGGTGCCGAGTGGTTCGCGGGGTGCGGGGGCGAGGCCGAGGTCGGGCATCACGATGCCGGTGAGGCGTTCGTACGCCTCGTCCGCCGCGTATCCCAGGTCCTCCGCGTCGCCGTCCTCCTCCTCGTCGAAGTCCGGGAGGAGGTCGGCCAGCCGGTCGGGGTCGTGCAGCGAGCCCTCGAAGACCTCCCGGCCCTGGCCGATCAGCCAGCAGCGGAAGTAGTCGAAGGCGTCGTCGCTCGCGCCGTCCAGCAGGATCGCGGCGGCGGCCCACAGGTCCCAGGTGTACGCGCGGTTGTAGCGCGCCTCGAAGTGCCGGGCGAAGTCGATCACGGCGTCGGGATCGAGTCGCATCAGCCTCTCGATCAGCAGATCTGCCTGTTCCTCGGGGTCGTCCTCGGCCGCCTCGCGGGAGTCGTCGATGAGCTCCCAGAACTCCGTCTCGTCCATCACAGGGTCAAGCATCCAGCTTGCCGCCCGGCCGCGCACGCGGAGCGCGGGCATCCGTCCGGGTCGTTACCGACACGGAATTCACCGGAAAAGCGGACAGGAGGTGACGGGATTGGGTGCGAGGGTCGCGGTATGGAGAGCGAAATGCGGAACAGCACGGACAGCGACGGGCAGAAAGGACGGGCGCTGGCGGGCAGGGTCGCGCTGGTCGCGGGGGCCACGCGGGGCGCGGGCCGGGCGATGGCGGTGGAGCTGGGCCGGGCCGGCGCGGTCGTCTACGTCACGGGGCGGACGACGCGGGACCACGTCAGCGAGGTGGGCCGGGCGACCGAGACGATCGAGGGGACGGCGGAGCGGGTGACCGCCGCGGGCGGTGAAGGGATCGCGGTACGGGTCGATCACCTGGAGCCGGACCAGGTGCGGGCGCTGGTGGAGCGGATCGAGCGGGACCACGGGCGGCTGGACGTGCTGGTCAACGACCTCTGGGGCGGTGACCGGCACGTCGAGTGGGACAAGAAGGCGTGGGAGCACGACCTCGGCAAGGGGCTGCGGGTACTGCGGCTGGGCGTCGAGAGCCACCTGATCACCAGCCGGTACGCGCTGCCGCTGCTGATCCGGCGGCGCGGCGGGCTGCTCGTGGAGGTGACGGACGGCACGGCCGAGTCCAACCGCGAGTACCGCAAGCCGCTCTACTACGACCTCGCCAAGAGCGCGCCGATCCGGATCGCGCGGGACCTGGGGGAGGAGCTGGCGGAGTACGGCTGTACGGCGGTCTGTCTCACGCCGGGGTGGCTGCGTTCGGAGGCGATGCTCGACACGTACTTCAAGGTGACGGAGGAGAACTGGCGGGACGGCTGCGCACAGAACCCGCACTTCGCGATCTCCGAGACGCCCGTCTTCGTGGGGCGGGCGCTGGCGGCGCTGGCCACCGATCCGGACGTGGCGCGGTGGAACGGCCAGTCGCTGTCCAGCGGCGGGCTGGCGAAGGTGTACGGCTTCACGGACGTGGACGGCTCGGCGCCGGACGCCTGGCGGTACATGAAGGAGGTGCAGGGGCCGGAGAAGCCGGCGGATGTGACCGGGTACCGGTGATCCGCGGCTACTCGTACAGGCCGGCCATCCGCCGTGCCGCCTCCGCGAACCGTTCGCGCAGCTCCGGCGGCCCGAGCAGCTCCGCCTCCGGGCCGAGTCCGAGCAGCTGGCTGTAGGCGACGTCGGGGGACTCGACGGCGAGGGTGACGGTGATCCGCCCCTGGTCGTCGGGGGCCCCGGCGGCCGCTATGGCTTCCGCGGCCGCCGTACGGTCCGTCACGTGCGGGAGCCAGCGCGCGCCCGCGGGCGTGAGCCGTACGGTCACCTCCGCGCGCAGAATCGAGCGGGCGAACTGGGCGGCCCGCTCCTCCCAGAAGGCGGGCAGGTCGAAGTCCGGGTCGCGGACGAAGCGGTCCTCGCCGGTGGCGACGGCGAGAAAGCGGTCGACGCGGTAGACCCGGAAGGAGCCGGTGCCGTCGCCCGCGCGCGCCGCGAGATACCAGACCCCCGCCTTCAGGACGAGTCCGTACGGCTCCAGTACCCGTTCGACCTCGGTGTCCTTGCGGGCGTAGCGGGCCGTCAGCACGCGGTCGTCCCACAGGGCCTCGGCGATGGCGGGGAGCAGCGCGGGGGTGCTCGGTGCCTGGTACCACCCGGGCGCGTCCAGATGAAAGCGCTGCGCGGCGCCCGTCGCGGCGTCGCGCAGCTCGGGGAGGAGGGCCGCGGAGACCTTCAGGCGGGCGGCGGACGCGGCGTCGGCCAGGCCCAGCTCGCGCAGCGCAGCAGGCACGCCGGAGAGGAAGAGGGCCTCGGCCTCGCTGCGGCCGAGGCCGGTGAGGCGGGTGCGGTACCCGCCGATGAGGCGGTAGCCGCCGGTCCGGCCGCGGTCCGCGTAGACGGGGATGCCGGCCTCGGAGAGGGAGAGGACGTCCCGGGCGACCGTGCGCTCGGAGACCTCCAGCTCGCGCGCCAGCTCGGCCCCCGTCATCGAGGGCCGGGACTGGAGCAGCAGCACCATCTTGATCAGCCGGGCGGCACGCATGGGTTCATGATGCCGCGCGGCACTGACAACCGGTCGGCGACAGCCGGCCGGAACCGCTGACGACCAGCGGAGAAAGGTTCCCGTGCGGAGGTCCGGGCGCGGGTGGATTGCCTCCGCACGGGAGTGGTGGGGCGTACGGGCACGCGGCCCGTACGCGGGAGGGGTGGCGCCGGGGCTCCCTCACGGCCCCGACGCCCACCGGAGCGCTACGGCCCCGATGTTGCTTCAGGCACGGCTCACAGGCCGTACTTCTCGGCGGCCTCCTTGACCGTCTCCGCCTTGACCTCGCCGCGCCGGGAGAGCGCCGCGAGGACCTGGACGACGACGGACTGCGGGTCGACGCCGAAGTGGCGGCGGGCGGCCTCACGGGTGTCGGAGAGGCCGAAGCCGTCCGTGCCGATGGAGACCCAGTCCTGCTCGACCCAGGGGGCGATCTGGTCGGGCACGGCCCGCATCCAGTCGCTGACCGCGACGACCGGGCCCTCGGCACCGGCCAGCGCACGGGTCACGTAGGGCACGCGCTCCTCGCCCTTCAGGCGCGCGGCGTCGCACTCCAGCGCGTCGCGGCGCAGCTCGCCCCAGGAGGTGGCGGACCACACGTCGGCGGCCACGTCCCACTCCTCGGCGAGTATCCGCTGCGCCTCAAGGGCCCAGTGGATCGCGGTGCCGGAGGCCAGGAGCTGAGTGCGCGGGGCCTTGTCGGTCGCGCCCTCGGCCTCCTTGAAGCGGTACAGGCCCTTGACGATGCCCTCTTCGACGCCCTCGGGCATGGCCGGCTGCTGCTTGGGCTCGTTGTAGACGGTGAGGTAGTAGAAGATGTCCTCGGGGTTCTCGCCGTACATCCGGCGCAGACCGTCCTTGACGATCACCGCGATCTCGTACGCGAAGGCCGGGTCGTAGTTGAGCGACGCCGGGTTCGTGGACGCGGTCAGGTGCGAGTGGCCGTCGGCGTGCTGGAGGCCCTCACCGGTCAGCGTCGTACGGCCGGCCGTCGCGCCCACGATGAAGCCCTTGCCGAGCTGGTCGGCGAGCTGCCACATCTGGTCGGCGGTGCGCTGCCAGCCGAACATCGAGTAGAAGATGTAGAACGGGATCATCGGCTCGCCGTGCGTCGCGTACGACGTCGCGGCGGCGATGAAGTCGGCCATCGCGCCGGCCTCGGTGATCCCCTCGTTGAGGATCTGGCCGTCGGTGGCCTCCTTGTAGTACATCAGCTGGTCGCGGTCGACCGGCTCGTACGTCTGGCCCTTGGGCGAGTAGATGCCGGCCGACGGGAAGAGTGACTCCATGCCGAAGGTACGGGCCTCGTCCGGGACGATCGGTACCCAGCGCTTGCCGGTCTGCTTGTCCCGCATCAGGTCCTTGACCAGCCGGACGAAGGCCATCGTGGTGGCCATCTCCTGCTTGCCGGAGCCCTTGTACAGCGCCTTGAAGGCACGCTCCTCGGGCTCGGGCAGCGCGGCGGAGGCGTGGAGGCGGCGGGCCGGGGCCGGACCGCCGAGCGCCGCACGGCGCTCCTGGAGGTAGCGGACCTCGGGGGAGTCGGCGCCCGGGTGGCCGTACGGCACCAGCTCCTCGTCCAGCTTGGAGTCCGGGATGGGCAGGTCGAGCAGGTCCCGCATGGCGCGGAACTCCTTGCCCGACAGCTTCTTCATCTGGTGGTTGGCGTTCTTGGACTCGAAGCCGGCGCCCAGGGTGTAGCCCTTGACGGTCTGCGCGAGGATGACGGTCGGCGCGCCCTTGAAGTCGACGGCCGCCTTGTACGCCGCGTACACCTTGCGGGCCTCGTGGCCGCCGCGGGCGGTGTGGAAGCACTCGGCGATCTTCGCGTCGGTCAGCAGCTTCGCCATTTCGACGAGGGCCGGCTCGGCGCCGAAGAAGTGGTCGCGGATGTAGGCGACGTCGCGGGTGGCGTACGTCTGGAACTGCGCGTCCGGCACCTGGCGCAGCCGGCGGACCAGCGCGCCCGTGGTGTCGAGCTGGAAGAGCTCGTCCCAGGCGGAGCCCCACAGGGATTTGACGACGTTCCAGCCGGCGGCGCGGAACTGCGCCTCCAGCTCCTGGACGATCTTGAAGTTGGCGCGCACCGGACCGTCGAGGCGCTGCAGGTTGCAGTTGATGACGAAGGTCAGGTTGTCCAGGCCCTCACGGCCGGCCAGCGCGAGGGCGGCGGTCGACTCGGGCTCGTCCATCTCGCCGTCGCCCAGGAAGGCCCAGACGTGCGAGTTGGCGGTGTCCTTGATGCCGCGGCCCTGGAGGTAGCGGTTGAAGCGGGCCTGGTAGATCGCCGACAGCGGGCCGAGGCCCATGGAAACGGTCGGGAACTCCCAGAGCCAGGGCAGGCGCCGCGGGTGCGGGTAGGACGGGAGGCCGTTGCCGCCGGCCTCCTGGCGGAAGTTGTCGAGCTGCTGCTCGTTCAGGCGGCCGTCGAGGAAGGCGCGGGCGTAGATGCCGGGCGAGGCGTGGCCCTGGATGTAGAGCTGGTCGCCGGAGCCGTCGCCTTCCTTGCCGCGGAAGAAGTGGTTGAAGCCGGTCTCGTACAGCCAGGCTGCGGACGCGAAGGTCGCGATGTGGCCGCCGACGCCGAACCGCGAGCCGCGGGTCACCATGGCCGCCGCGTTCCAGCGGTTCCAGGCGGTGATCCGGGCTTCCATCGCCTCGTCACCGGGGAACTCCGGCTCGTCGGCGGTGGGGATGGTGTTGACGTAGTCGCTCTCGAGGAGCGGGGGGAGCGCGCTGCCTTCGTTGCGCGCGGTGTGCTCCAGGGCGCGGCGCATCAGGTAGTCCGCGCGCTGCGGGCCCGCTGCCTTGGTGACGGCGTCGACGGACTCGCGCCACTCAGCCGTCTCCTGCGGATCCCTGTCCGGGAGCTGGTCGAGCTGGCTGTACGGAGAACGTACGGGATCGGGCATGGGTGGCCCCTTTCCGGACGGAGGGAGGGAGGTGCGAGGTTTTGCTGGCAGGCAGGGTGTCGCGCCCCGAGGGAGGACGATACGCCCCTGATCGATGATCGATCAACGCTTCCGGGCGGAAAAACCGCAGGTCGGCACGGGGTGCCGCGCGTTTGGGCACCGCGTGCCAGCCTCAAATGAGCTCGCGGAGGCTCACTCCGCTAAGGCCCGTTACCCGCCGTCAAGATCCTTCTCGCCTCTCCGTCAAGATCCTCCGAAGACCCCGCCGGCCCGTCCCGCAAGATCCTCCGGCCCCTCAGACGCGAGGTGCGCAGCTCAGGACGTGTGCCTTGAGGATTTCGCCGATCTTCGGGTCGCGCCGCCGGAACGCGTCGACCAGATCCTGGTGGTCCTGGGCGTGCGAGCGGGGGTCGGGCGAGAACCAGCGGATCGACAGCGTCGTCCACACCTCCACGCCCAGCGACTCCCAGGTGTGCAGCAGGACGTCGTTCCGCGCGGCCTGAATGATCTCACGGTGGAAGGCCACGGTGTGCCGTACCTGTGCCTCGCCGTCCCCCGCCGCGTCGGCCGTGGTGAGCGCCGCGACCTCGCGCTCCAGGGCCGTCGCGTCGTCCGCCAGCCGCCCGGCCGCCAGCTCCGCGGCGACCTGCTCCAGCCCCGCCCGGACCGGATAGCTCTCCTTCAGGTCGGCCGCGGTCAGATTCCGTACGCGTACGCCCTTGTTCGGGGCCGACTCGATCAGCCGCAGGCTCTCCAGCTCGCGCAGCGCCTCGCGTACGGGCGTCTGGCTGACCTCCAGCTCCACCGCGATGCGCCGCTCGACGATCCGTTCGCCCGGCTGCCAGCGGCCGCTGACGATCCCCTCGAGGATGTGCTCGCGGATCTGCTCGCGCAGCGAATGGACGACGGGTGGGGTCATGCGGGTGCTCCTTAGCGGCGGACGGGCCGGCGCACGGGACGGGCAGGCCAACGGTTCATTATCTGCGGGGACGCAACGGGGGACGGCCCCGGTTCGTACGAACCGGGGCCGTCCCCTTCGTCACACCTGCTGAGGGCCGTTCGGGATCAGAGACCGATCTCGGTCTCGAACTCGGCGGCCTCCAGGATCTGCTTGACCGTGGTCAGGTAGCGGGCGGCGTCCGCGCCGTCCACCAGACGGTGGTCGTAGGAGAGCGACAGGTACGTCATGTGGCGGACCGCGATGGTCTCGCCCAGCTCCGGGTGGTCCACGACCACCGGGCGCTTGACGGTGGCGCCGATGCCCAGGATGGCGACCTGGTTCGGCGGCACGATGACGGTGTCGAACAGCGCACCGCGCGAGCCGGTGTTGCTGATGGTGAAGCTCGCGCCGGACAGGTCGTCCGGGCTGATCTTGCTCTCGCGGACCTTGCCGGCCAGCTCGGCGGTCTTCTTGGCGATGCCCGCGATGTTCAGGTCGCCGGCGCCCTTGATGACCGGGGTCATCAGGCCCTTCTCGTTGTCCACCGCGATTCCGACGTTCTCGGAGTCGAAGTACGAGATGGTGCCCTCGTCCTCGTTGATCCGGGCGTTGATGACCGGGTGGGCCTTCAGCGCCTGGACAGCGGCCTTGACGAAGAACGGCATCGGGGACAGCTTGACGCCCTCGCGGGCGGCGAAGCCGGCCTTGGCCTTCTCGCGCATCCGCATGATCTTGGTGATGTCCACCTCGACCACGGAGGTCAGCTGCGCCTGGCCGTGCAGGGCCTTCATCATGTTGTCGCCGATGACCTTGCGCATCCGCGGCATCTTGACGGTCTGGCCACGCAGCGGCGAGACCTCCAGCGCCGGCGCCTTGGGCGCGGCGGAGGCGGCCGGGGCGGCAGCGGCCGGAGCAGCGGTCTTCGCGGCCTCGGCGGCGGCGATGACGTCCTGCTTGCGGATGCGGCCACCGACGCCGGTGCCCTTGACCGAGCCGAGGTCCACGCCGTTCTCCTGGGCCAGCTTGCGGACCAGGGGGGTGACGTAGGCGCCGTCGGGCTCACCGGCCGGGGCGGCCGGTGAGCCCGACGGCGCCTAC
>NZ_NHSG01000483.1:0-9112 GCF_020024005.1 Streptomyces purpurogeneiscleroticus | reverse complement strand
GGGCCGGGGGACGCGGAGGAGCCTGCCGGTGGACCGGGGGCTCGTACGCGGGAGTCCGGCGGTGGCCATACGCTCGTGGGGTGAGCAGCGAGAAAACCGCCCCCGGCAGCGGTACGGACACCACCGGCAGCGGTCAGGACAGCACCGGCGGCAGCCCGGAGGGCCACGAACGGCGCACCCTGGGTCCGGCGACGATCCTCCCCGACGAGTCCGCCCGGACCGCCGAGCCCGTCCAGTACGACGAGGGCTTCGCGACCGTGGTCGGCGTGGGGCCGCACCCGGAGCCCTGGCCGCAGGACGAGCGGTACGACCCCGAGCTGCTCGCGCACGGTGACCGGCGCAACGTCGTCGACCAGTATCGCTACTGGACCCGCGAGGCGATCGTCGCCGACCTGGACACCCGTCGCCACGACTTCCACGTGGCCGTGGAGAACTGGGGCCACGACTTCAACATCGGCTCGGTCGTCCGCACCGCCAACGCCTTCCTGGCCAAGGAGATCCACATCGTCGGCCGGCGGCGCTGGAACCGGCGGGGCGCGATGGTGACCGACCGCTACCAGCACGTGCGCCATCACCCCGACACCGCGTACCTCACCGCCTGGGCGGCCGCCGAGGAGCTGCCGATCATCGGGATCGACAACCTCCCCGGCGCCGTCCCGCTGGAGACCACGGAACTGCCGCGGCGGTGCGTGCTGCTCTTCGGGCAGGAGGGGCCGGGGCTGACCGAGGAGGCCCGGGCGCACGCCTCGATGGTCTGCTCGATCGCGCAGTTCGGCTCTACCCGCTCGATCAACGCGGGGGCGGCCGCCGCCATCGCCATGCACGCCTGGATCGGCCGCCACGCCCGCATCGAGCCGCCCGCCTAGGACACGCTCCAGGCACTTACGCCTGGCGTCGCACCTCCACCGTCCGGAACCGGTTGGCCACGAACGCCGCGTCGCACAGGGCCGCGTTCGCCGCCGGATTGCCGCCGGAGCCGTGGAAGTCGGAGAACGCCGCGGTCTGGTTGACGTACACCCCGCCCGTGAGGTTCAGCGAGAGCTGGGCGCACTCCTCCAGACAGGCGTCCTCGACCAGGCGCTCCACCTCCGGCGAGGTGGTGTACGCACCGACGGTCATGGCGCCCTTGTCCCGCAGCGTGCGGCGCAGCAGCTCCACCGCCTCCGGTGTGGAGTCCACGGCGACGGCGAAGGAGACCGGGCCGAAGCACTCCGAGAGGAAGGGGGGCTCGGCGTCCGCGGCCTCCCACTGCTTCCGCTCGCCGTCGGCCTTGACCATCACTGGCGTACGGACCGTGGCGCCGGGGAACTCCGGGTGGGTCACCTCGCGGGAGGCCAGCGCGACGTCGCCGAGGTCGGGGGCTGCCGTGATACGCCCGCCCACCTGCGGATTCACGATCGCGCCCAGCAGGGCGTTGGCGCGGGCGTCGTCGCCGAGCAGGCCCTGGACGGCGCCCGCGAGGTCATCGACCACCTCGTCGTACGTCTTCGGGCCGGCGTCCGTGCTGATGCCGTCCCGGGGAATGAGGAGGTTCTGCGGGGTGGTGCACATCTGGCCGCTGTAGAGGGACAGCGAGAACGCCAGGTTGCCGAGCATGCCCTTGTAGTCGTCCGTCGAGTCGATGACGACGGTGTTGACGCCGGCCTTTTCCGTGTACACCTGCGCCTGGCGGGCGTTCTCCTCCAGCCAGTCGCCGAAGGCGGTGGAGCCGGTGTAGTCGATGATGCGCACCTCGGGGCGGAGCGCGAGGATCTTGGCGAGGCCCTCGTCGGGGCGGTCCACGGCGAGCGCGACCAGATTCGGGTCGAAGCCGGCCTCGGCGAGCACCTCGCGCGCGACGCGGACGGTGAGGGCGAGCGGCAGAACGGCTCGCGGATGCGGCTTGACCAGCACAGGATTGCCGGTGGCCAGGGAGGCGAAGAGGCCCGGATAGCCATTCCACGTGGGGAAGGTGTTGCAGCCGATCATCAGGGCGACGCCGCGCGGGACGGCCTGGAAGGTCTTGCTGAGCTCCAGCGGGTCGCGCTTGCCCTGCGGCTTGGACCAGGGGGCCTCGCCGGGCGTGCGGGTCTGCTCCGCGTACGCGTACGCCACCGCCTCCAGGCCGCGGTCCTGGGCGTGCGGCCCGCCGGCCTGGAACGCCATCATGAACGCCTGGCCGCTGGTGTGCATCACCGCGTGCGCGAACTCGTGGGTGCGGGCGTTGATCCGGGCCAGGATCTCCAGGCAGACCGCGGCGCGGGCCTCGGGCCCCGCGTCCCGCCAGTCCGGGATCGCGGCGCGCATGACCGGCAGCAGGACATCGGGGTCGGGGTGCGGATAGGTGATGCCCAGCTCGATGCCGTACGGCGAGATCTCCTCGCCGGACCAGCCGTCGGTGCCGGGCTGGTCCAGCTCGAAGCGGGTGCCGCGGAGGGCCTCGAAGGCGGCCTTGCCCTCGGGCGCGGCGTCCTCGCCGTACGCCTTGGGGTGCTCCGGGTGCGGGGACCAGTACGCCCGGCTGCGGATGGTCTCCAGTGCCTGGTCGAGCGTGGGGCGGTGCTTCTCGATCAACTGCGTCGTGGTCGGGTCGGCGGCCATCGTGGACCAACTCCTCGTCGAGCCGGGCTGGGAGCGGACGGGCATCGGGAGCTAGAGTAACCGAACGATCGGTCGGGGCAAGGGGGCCCGGAAAGCCTGTGGAAAACTCCGCGGGGGCGCCGGTCGTCACGGCGGGGCGCGTGGTGCGGGAGCCCGCTCCGCGCCCGCCCGCCGGCCGCCGGTCCATCCCGCTCCCTGGTCCGCTGTGCGGCCCCGTCCGGAAAGCTGCTGTAATCATGACCATGGCCAAGCGCGACACCTACACGCCCGATTCGCTGCTCGCGGTCGCCGTCGAGGTGTTCAACGAGCGCGGTTACGACGGCACGTCCATGGAGCACCTCTCCAAGGCGGCCGGCATCTCCAAGTCCTCCATCTACCACCACGTGCGCAGCAAGGAAGAGCTGCTGCGGCGGGCCATAAGCAGGGCGCTGGACGGTCTCTTCGGCGTCCTCCAGGAGCCGGGCGCGACCCAGGGGCGGGCGATCGAGCGGCTGGAGTACGTGACCCGGCGCGAGGTCGAGGTACTGATCGCGGAGCTGCCGTACGTGACGCTGCTGCTGCGGGTGCGGGGCAACACCGACACCGAGCGGTGGGCCATGGAGCGCCGCCGCGACTTCGACAACGAGGTCGCCGAGCTGCTGAAGGCAGCGGCCGCCGAGGGCGACCTGCGCCCCGACGCCGACATCCGGCTGGCGACGCGGCTGCTCTTCGGCATGATCAACTCGATCGTGGAGTGGTACCGGCCGGGCCGCGGCGGCTCGGCGAGCACCGAGGAAGTGGCCGACGCGGTGGTCCGTACGGCCTTCGCGGGCCTGCGCAACGAAGGCTGACGCCGACGGCCCCGTGCGGGCCGCCCGCGTCCCGCTCACCCCTCCGGTTCGAGATCCGTCTCCTCGAAGACCAGCAGCGTGCGGGTGCTCAGTACTTCCGGTATCGACTGGATGCGGGTGAGGACCAGCTCCCGCAGCGCCCTGTTGTCCTTCGTGTGGACCAGCAGCAGGACGTCGAAGTCCCCGCTGACCAGGGCGATGTGGGCGGCGCCCGGGAGTGCCTGGAGCGCTTCGCGCACCGTGCGCCAGGAGTTCTGCACGATCTTCAGCGTGATGTACGCCGACGCGCCCTGACCCGCCCGCTCCTGGTCCACCCGGGCGCTGAAACCGCGGATGACGCCGTCGTCCAGCAGGCGGTTTATCCGGGCGTACGCATTGGCCCGTGAGATGTGCACGCGGTCGGCCACGGACCGTATCGACGCCCGGCCGTCGGTCTGCAGCATGCGCAGGATGTCGCGGTCGACGGCGTCCAGTGGACGGACGGGGTGTCGTCCGGCGGGATTGACCATCTGTTCGTCCGACATGCCGTCCTGTCTCCCCTTCTTGGACGTCCTGACTCCATTCCAGGCTGTGCAGAACCGATTGTCCACAGGCTCGGCCCACCTGTAGCCAAAATGTGTCGGCAACCGAACAATCGGTAGGGAGGAGTCCGGCCCACCGGCCGGTCCCCCGCACCCGCAGTTTTCCCTCCAGTCGCCCGTCACCACCCCGTACGCGGCGCACAGCGCCACCCCTTCCACCGAGGAGGTGCCCCTCATGACGGTTCTCGAGCAGCCCGGCAGCAGCAGGCACGGCAGCACCGCGACCGGCGACCGCCCGGTCCCGCCGCCCGCCTGGCGGCCCCGCGTCGACCCCGGGCCCCTCCTGCCCGACGAGGAGCCGTACCGCCTGCTGGGCACGGACGCGGCGCGCGGGCTGGACGACGGCCTGCTCAAGCGGCTGTACGAGCAGCTGGTCAGCGGCCGCCGGTACAACACCCAGGCCACCGCCCTCACCCGACAGGGCCGGCTCGCCGTCTACCCCTCCTCCACCGGCCAGGAGGCGTGCGAGGTGGCCGCCGCGCTCGTCCTGGAGGAGCGCGACTGGCTCTTCCCCAGTTACCGCGACACCCTCGCCGCCGTCGCCCGCGGCCTGGACCCCGTGCAGGCGCTCACTCTGCTGCGCGGCGACTGGCACACGGGGTACGACCCGCGGGAGCACCGCGTGGCGCCGCTGTGCACCCCGCTCGCCACCCAGCTGCCGCACGCGGTGGGCCTCGCGCACGCCGCCCGCCTCAAGGGCGACGACGTCGTCGCGCTCGCCATGGTCGGCGACGGCGGCACGAGCGAGGGCGACTTCCACGAGGCGCTGAACTTCGCGGCCGTATGGCAGGCGCCCGTCGTCTTCCTGGTCCAGAACAACGGCTTCGCGATCTCCGTCCCGCTCGCCAAGCAGACGGCCGCCCCCTCGCTCGCCCACAAGGCGGTGGGATACGGCATGCCCGGCCGGCTGGTCGACGGGAATGACGCGCCCGCGCTCCACGAAGTGCTCGGCGAGGCGGTGGCGCGAGCGCGCCGCGGCGGCGGCCCCACGCTGGTCGAGGCCGTGACGTACCGCATGGAGGCGCACACCAACGCCGACGACGCGACCCGCTACCGCAGCGACGCCGAGGTCGAGACCTGGCGCGGCCACGACCCGATCACGCTGCTGGAGCGCGAGCTGGCCGAGCGGGACCTGCTGACGCCCGCGTACGTGAGCGCCACGAAGGACGCGGCGGAGGAGATGGCCGGCGCGCTGCGCGAGCGGATGAACGCGGACCCGGCGCTGGACCCGATGGACCTCTTCGACCACGTGTATGCCGCGCCGACCGGCCAACTGCGCGAGCAGGCGGACCTGTTGCGGGCCGAGATCGCAGCGGAAGGGGAGCACTGATGAGCACCGCAGTCGCCGCCGGGGGCACGACCGCGACCGAGCGCAGGCCCGCCACGATGGCGCAGGCCCTCACCCGGGCGCTGCGCGACGCCATGGCCGAGGATCCCACCGTCCATGTGATGGGCGAGGACGTCGGGCAGCTCGGTGGTGTCTTCCGGATCACCGACGGGCTCGCCAAGGAGTTCGGTGAGGACCGCTGTACCGACACCCCGCTCGCCGAGGCCGGCATCCTCGGCACGGCGGTCGGCATGGCGATGTACGGCCTGCGGCCCGTGGTGGAGATGCAGTTCGACGCGTTCGCCTACCCCGCGTTCGAGCAGCTCGTCAGCCATGTGGCGCGGATGCGGAACAGGACGCGGGGCGCGCTCCCGATGCCGCTGACGATCCGCATCCCGTACGGCGGCGGGATCGGCGGCGTCGAGCACCACAGCGACTCCTCCGAGGCGTACTACATGGCCACGCCCGGCCTTCAGGTGTTCGCCCCGGCGACCGTCGCCGACGCGTACGGCATGCTGCGGGCCGCGATCGCCTCGGACGACCCGGTGGTCTTCCTGGAGCCCAAGCGGCTGTACTGGTCCAAGGCCGACTGGTCCCCCGAGGAGCCCGCGCCCGTCGCGCCCATCGGACGCGCGGAGATCCGCCGCCCCGGGAGCAGCGCCACGCTGCTCACGTACGGGCCGTCGCTGCCGGTGTGCCTGGAGGCCGCCGAGGCGGCCCGGGAGGAGGGCTGGGACCTGGAGGTGCTGGACCTGCGCTCCCTGGTGCCGTTCGACGACGAGACGGTGTGCGCGTCGGTGCGGCGCACGGGGCGCGCGGTCGTCGTCCACGAGTCCACGGGTTTCGGCGGTCCCGGAGGGGAGATCGCCGCCCGGATCACCGAGCGCTGCTTCCACCACCTGGAGGCCCCCGTGCTGCGGGTGGCCGGCTTCGACATCCCGTATCCGCCGCCGATGCTGGAGCGGCACCACCTGCCCGGCGTCGACCGGGTGCTGGACGCCGTGGCGCGCCTGCAGTGGGAGTCCGACTGGACCGGGGGCGGCACCGAGGGGAGTGGCGCGTGATGGCCGAAGTACGCGAGTTCCCGCTGCCCGATCTGGGCGAGGGGCTGACCGAGGCGACCATCGTGCGCTGGCTGGTCGAGGTGGGCGAAGTCGTCGCCGTCGACCAGCCGGTGGTGGAGGTCGAGACGGCCAAGGCGATGGTCGAGGTGCCGTGCCCGTACGGCGGCGTCGTCACGGCCCGGATGGGCGCGGAGGGCGACGAAGTGCCGGTCGGCTCCCCGTTGGTGACGGTGGCGGTGGGAGCGGCACCGGACGCCGGGACCGAACGCGCCACGGACGGCGAGCGCGCCGGTAAGGCCGAGGGCTCGGGGAACGTACTGGTCGGGTACGGCACGAGCGCCCCGGCGGGGCGCCGGCGACGCGTACGGCCGTCGGACGCGGCCCGTACGACGGGTGCGGGCGGTCCGAGGGAGACGGCGGCGGTCGAGGAGACGGCAGCCGGTCAGCTGACGGTCCGGGAAGCGGACGTCCGGGAGGTCCCGCAGGATGCCGGCGGGGCGGGGCCCGTGCCGGTGATCTCGCCGCTCGTGCGGCGGCTGGCACGGGAGCACGGCGTGGACCTGCGCACGGTGCGGGGGAGCGGCCCGGAGGGACTGATCCTGCGGTCCGACGTCGAGCACGTGCTGCGCGGCGGGAAGCAGGCGGCCGCCGCCCCCGCGGAGCCCGGTGCCGTGGCCCCGGCCGGGGCCGAGCGGGTGCCGCTGAAGGGGATGCGGGGCGCGGCGGCGGAGAAGTTCGCCCGCAGTCGGCAGGAGATCCCGGACGCGACCTGCTGGGTGGACGCGGACGCGACGGAGCTGCTGGCCGTACGGCGCGCCATGAACGCGGGGCGCGGCGAGAAGGTGTCGCTGCTCGCGCTGCTGGCCCGGATCTGTACGGCGGCCCTCGCGCGCTATCCGGAGCTGAACTCCACCGTCGACACGGCGACGCACGAGATCGTTCGGCTCCCCGCCGTGCATCTGGGGTTCGCGGCGCAGACCGACCGCGGGCTGATCGTGCCGGTCGTACGGGACGCTCATGCCCGTACGGTCGAGGGGCTCTCCGCCGAGATGGCGCGGCTCACCGAGACGGCGCGCGCGGGCCGGCTCGCGCCCGCCGAGCTGACGCACGGCACGTTCACCCTCAACAACTACGGCGTCTTCGGTGTCGACGGTTCCACGCCGATCATCAACCACCCCGAGGCCGCGATGCTCGGCGTCGGCCGGATAGCCGCCAAGCCCTGGGTGCTCGAAGGGGAGTTGGCCGTGCGGCAGGTCGTACAGCTCTCGCTCACCTTCGACCACCGGGTGTGCGACGGCGGCACGGCGGGCGGCTTCCTGCGCTTCGTGGCGGACTGCGTGGAATCGCCGGCGATTCTGTTGCGGGGGCTGTGAGAGGCACCACCGCGGGTGCTGTGCGAGGCACCACGATCACGAACACCGGTACGGACGGGGTGTCGATCGCCCGGTGCCGGTGATACTCGGGGGGTGACGACCGACTACGACACCATCGTGCTGGCCGGGGGCGCGGCGCGCCGGCTCGGCGGCGCCGACAAGCCGGCCCTCGCGGTCGGCGGCCGGTCCCTGCTGGACAGGGTGCTCGCCGCCTGCCCCGGTGCGGCCCGCACTGTGGTCGTCGGGCCCGAGCGGCCGACCGCGCGCCCCGTGGTGACGACGCGCGAGGACCCGCCCGGGGCCGGACCGGTCGCGGCGCTGGACGCGGGCCTGCGGCACACCACGGCCGACACGGTGCTCGTCCTCTCCGCCGACCTGCCCTTTCTCACCGCCGGGACGGTGGACGCGCTGCTGGCGGCGGGAGCCGGACCGGGGCCCGGCGAGCCGCCCGGCCAGGCGGACGGGGCGCTGCTGGTCGACGGCGACGGGCGGGACCAGCCGCTCGTGGCGGCGTACCGGGCCGCGGCGCTGCGCCGCGCCCTTGAGACGCTGCGGGCCGCGCGCGGCGGGCTCGACGGGCTGCCGTTGCGTGCCCTGCTCGCCGAACTGACGGTGGTGCGGGTGCGGGACGACACGGCGGCGGCCTCGTTCGACTGCGACACCTGGGAGGCCCTCAGCGCGGCGCGCGCCCGGATCAGGGAGCATGGACACGTGTTGGACGAATGGATCACCGCAGTCAAGGCCGAACTGGGCATCGAACTCGATGTCGACACGGCCGACCTCCTCGACCTGGCGCGGGACGCGGCGCACGGCGTGGCCCGGCCGGCCGCGCCGCTGACGACCTTCCTCGTCGGGTACGCGGCCGCCCAGCAGGGCCTCGACGTGGCGGAGGTCAGCAGGCGCGCGGCGGCGCTGGCGAACCGCTGGGCCGCGGAAGCCGAAGCCGCGGAAGCCGGCGAAGCCGGGGAAGCGAAGGAATGATGCCCGGTCTTACGGGAGACCCCGGCGAATTCGACGACGCGCTCGCCATCGCCAACGCGGGGCGGCCCCGGCCACCGGAAGCCGCGCCCCGGACATCGGACGCCGCGTCTCGTACAGCGGACGCCGCACCCCAAGGCGCGGAGCACCGTGCCCGCGAGCGCTCGTCCGAACGTACGTGGATGGACCCGTGGCACGCGCCATGGGGCAACAGCCGCCACGAAACAGGGCCGGAGGCGGCGGCCGCGGCCCGTACCCCGGAGCCGCAGCCGCAGCCCGAGCCGCAGCCGCAGCCGCGGCCGGAGCAGGCGCCGCAGTCGGGCCCGGGAGGCCCCGGCTCCCCGGACCTCCCGGGCCCGACTGCGGCGCCTGCTCCGGC
>NZ_NHSG01000482.1:0-9222 GCF_020024005.1 Streptomyces purpurogeneiscleroticus | reverse complement strand
CCGTGAACACCTCCGAAGGACACGCCCTCCCGGCCGAGGCGGGCAGCGCGCCCCCGGGCCCCGCCGCACCGGCCGCCGGCGACACCCGGCACGCCCGCGCCCGCCACCGCCCCGACGTCCGCAATCTCTCGCTGCTCGGGGTGCTCGCCGCACTCGTACTGGTCGGCGCGCTCACCAAGCCCGAGCAGTTCCTGAGCGTGCAGAACCTCCAGCTCGTCCTCACCCAGGCGTCCGTGATCGGCGTGGTCACCGTCGGCGTCACTTTCGTCATCATCGGCGGCGGCATCGACCTGTCCGTCGGCGCGATGGTGGCGCTCGCCACGGTCTGGGCGACGACGGTGGCGACACAGCAGTACGGCCTCGGCGGCATCCTGCTGTGTTCGCTGCTGGTGGCTCTGGGCTGCGGGCTGGTCAACGGGCTGCTGGTGTCGTTCGGCGGCATGGTCCCCTTCATCGCCACCCTCGCCATGCTCGCCTCGGCCCGCGGCCTCGCGTTGCAGATCAGCCAGGGCGGTACGCAGGTGGTGTCCGTCGAGCCGGTGCTCGCGCTGGGCCGCCGGGACGCGTACCTGTTCGGCATCCCGCCCATCGTGCTGGTCTTCGCCGTCGTCACGGCTGCCGGCTGGCTGCTGCTGAACCGTACGACCTTCGGCCGGCGCACCGTCGCGGTCGGCGGCAACCCGGAGGCGGCCCGGCTGGCCGGCATCGACGTACGCCGCCAGCGGCTGCTCCTGTACCTGCTGTCCGGGCTGTGCTGCGGGATCGCGGCCTTCCTGCTGATCGTGCTGACCGGCTCGGGCCAGAACACCAACGGGAACCTCTACGAACTCGACGCCATCGCCGCGGCCATCATCGGCGGCACCCTCCTCAGCGGTGGCCGCGGCACCATCACCGGCTCCGTCCTGGGCGTCCTCGTCTTCACCACGATCACCAACCTGTTCGCCCTGAACAACCTGGAGACCGCTGTCCAGCAGATCGCCAAGGGCGCCATCATCGTCGCCGCCGTACTGGTACAGAAGGGCCGCAAGTCATGACGCAGCGCATACCGTCTACACCCGGATCGTCTACAGCCCGGTCGTCTACACCGCGATCGTCTACAGCACGCACCCCGGACGGTCCCGGAACCAGCCGCAGGAACATGCTCTTCGGCGCCGCGGCCGTCTCCGCCGGTGCCTTCCTCACCGCCTGCACCAGCAACGAGAACAACGCCTCGGCCGGCACCGGCAAGCAGCAGCAGGCCGGCGGGGTCGACGACAAGCCCGGCAAGAAGGTCACCATCGGCTTCGCCGGGCCGCAGGCCGACCACGGCTGGCTGAACGCGATCAACCAGAACGCCAAGGAGCGCGCGAAGCAGTACGAGGACGTCACCCTGGAGATCACCGAGGGTTCGAACGACACCGCCCAGCAGATCGGGCAGATCGAGACCCTGATCAACAAGAAGGTCGACGTACTGGTCATCCTGCCCGCCGACGGCAAGGCGCTCACCCAGGTCGGCCTGAAGGCCATGCGGGCCGGCATCCCCGTCGTCAACCTCGACCGGGTCTTCGCGTCCCAGCAGGCGTACCGCTGCTGGGTCGGCGGCGACAACTACGGCATGGGCCTGAACGCCGGGCACTACATCGGCGAGCAGCTGAAGGACAAGAAGAACGCCAAGGTCGTCGAGCTCGCCGGGATCGACAACCTGGAGCTGACCCGGCAGCGCACCAAGGGCTTCGACGACGCCCTGAAGAACTACCCCAACATCGAGAAGGTGGGCCGGCAGGCCGCCGAGTTCACCGTCGAGTCGGGCCAGTCCAAGATGGCCGGGCTGCTCCAGGCGCACCCCGACTTCGACGCCCTGTGGAACCACGACGACGACCAGGGCGTGGGCGCTGAGCGGGCCATCGAACAGGCGGGCAGGGACGGCTTCCTCATGGTCGGCGGTGCCGGTTCCCGCAAGGTCATGGACACCATCAAGGCGGACAACTCCGTACTGAAGGCCACCGTGCTCTACCCGCCGACGATGTCCGCCTCCGCGATCGACCTGGCCCGCGCGCTCGGCCAGGGCAAGGGGATCAGCGGTATGGCCGAGCTGGAGATCCCCGCCTCGATCACCCTGTACTCGGCGGTCGTCACCAAGGACAACGTCGACGACTACCTGCCGACCGGATTCAACTGACGCGCGGCGCGGCGCAGCCGCCGGCCCCGCGCGCCGCCCGGCCGCCGCGCCCCGCTCTCCCTCACCTGACCACCACCGATGAGGTGATGCATGGACGACAACGCGAAGGACCCCACCCCCGACGGCCGCCCCGCACTGGGGATCGGCATGGTCGGCTACGCCTTCATGGGCGCCGCGCACTCCCAGGGCTGGCGCACCGCTGCCCGGGTCTTCGACCTGCCGCTGCGCCCCGCCATGAACGCCGTCTGCGGCCGGGACGCCGATGCCGTACGCGCCGCCGCCGACCGCCTCGGCTGGGCCGCGGCCGAGACCGACTGGCGGGCCCTGATCGCCCGCGACGACGTCGACCTGGTCGACATCTGCACACCCGGCGACAGCCACGCCGAGATCGCCCTCGCGGCCCTCGAAGCGGGCAAGCACGTCCTGTGCGAGAAGCCGCTGGCCAACTCCGTCGCGGAGGCGGAGGCCATGCTGGCCGCCGCCGAGTCGGCGCGGGCCCGCGGCCGGATCGCCATGGTCGGCTTCAACTACCGGCGCACGCCGGCGATGGCGCTCGCCCGCCGCTTCATCGAGGAGGGCCGCATCGGTACGCTGCGCCAGCTGCGTGCCACGTACCTCCAGGACTGGCTGGTCGACCCGCTGGCCCCGATGACCTGGCGGCTGCGCAAGGAGAGCGCGGGCTCCGGCGCGCTCGGCGACCTGGGTGCGCATATTGTCGACCTCGCACAGTATCTCGCGGGGGAGTTGCTGACGGGCGTCTCGGCGGTCACCGAGACCTTCGTACGGCAGCGGCCGCTGTCCTCGGGCGGCGGCACGGGCGAGGTGACGGTGGACGACGCCGCGCTGTTCACCGGCCGGTTCGCCTCGGGCGCGCTGGCGTCCTTCGAGGCCAGCCGGGTCGCGGCGGGCCGCAAGAACTCCCTCCGCATCGAGGTCAACGGCGACCGCGGCTCGCTCTCCTTCGACCTGGAACGCCTCAACGAGCTGTCCTTCCACGACCACACCGAACCGGCCGAGGCGGCCGGCTTCCGCCGCATCCTGGTCACCGAGCCGGACCACCCGTACCTGGAGGGGTGGTGGCCCCCGGGCCACGGCCTCGGGTACGAGCACACCTTCGTCCACCAGGCCCGCGACCTGGTGCACGCCATCGCGGCGGGCGCCGACCCCGCGCCGTCCTTCGCCGACGGGCTGCGGGTGCAGCGCGTACTGGCCGCCGTCGAGGAGAGCGCCGCCAAGAATTCTGCATACACCCCGATCGTCGACTGAGGACACCGACGACGGGGGACACCGACGACCGATGACCGGCGACTGACGCCGGTCGACTGACGACCGTCCGCCGAGGAGGCCCCCGTATGCCCCGCCCCTTCACGCTCTTCACCGGCCAGTGGGCCGACCTGCCCCTGGAGGAGGTCTGCCGGCTGGCCCGCGACTTCGGTTACGACGGCCTCGAACTCGCCTGCTGGGGCGACCACTTCGAGGTCGACAAGGCGCTGGCCGACCCCGGCTATCTGGACGGCCGGCGGCAGCTCCTGGACAAGTACGGCCTGAAGTGCTGGGCCGTCTCCAACCACCTGGTGGGCCAGGCGGTCTGCGACGCCATCATCGACGAGCGGCACCGGGCGATCCTGCCGGCGCGCGTCTGGGGCGACGGCGAGCCCGAGGGCGTACGGCAGCGGGCGGCGGCCGAGATGCAGGACACCGCCCGCGCCGCCGCGGCCTTCGGCGTGCGTACGGTCGTCGGCTTCACCGGCTCCGCCGTCTGGCACCTGGTCGCGATGTTCCCGCCGGTCCTCCCCGGCATGATCGAACGCGGCTACGAGGACTTCGCCGAGCGCTGGAATCCGATACTGGACGTCTTCGACGCCGAGGGCGTCCGCTTCGCCCACGAGGTCCACCCGAGCGAGATCGCATACGACTACTGGACCACCCAGCAGGCCCTGGAAGCCGTCGGCCACCGGCCCGCCTTCGGGCTCAACTTCGACCCGTCCCACTTCGTCTGGCAGGACCTGGACCCGGTCGGCTTCCTCTGGGACTTCCGCGACCGGATCTACCACGTCGACTGCAAGGAGGCCAGGAAGCGCCTCGACGGCCGCAACGGGCGGCTCGGCTCCCACCTGCCCTGGGGCGATCCGCGACGCGGCTGGGACTTCGTCTCCGCAGGCCACGGCGACGTCCCGTGGGAGGACTGCTTCCGGATGCTGCGCTCGATCGGGTACGAGGGACCGGTGTCGGTGGAGTGGGAGGACGCCGGTATGGACCGGCTCCAGGGCGCCCCCGAGGCGCTGGCCCGGCTCAAGGCGTACGACTACGAACCGCCGACGGCATCGTTCGACGCGGCCTTCGGCAGCGCCGACAGCTGACGGGTCATCCGCCTTTGTCCTCCTGAGGGCAGAAGTCCCCATCATCCATGTCAAAGGTCTATCCGTAGCGCGCAAACGCGACTACCTTCGCCTCTGGTGTCACGTACATGTACATGAGGCTCGCACAGCGCACTGAACTCCCAGCACCGCCCACCGCACGGCACTTCAACCCGCCCGGGAGGCACCGCGTGCACAGAAGACGTCTCAGAGTCCGCTCCACCCTGGCCCTTTTCACGGGCGGCCTGCTCGCCGCAGGCTCACTCACGCTCGGCGTCAGCCCCACCTCCGCCGCGCCGGCCGCGCCGGCGGCCGCCGCCGAGGACTTCCAGCAGGTCACCCTCGCCAAGGGTGAGCCGGAGATGGGCGAGCCGATGACGCTCGCCGTCCTCCCCGACCGCTCGGTCCTGCACACGTCCCGCGACGGCACGCTCCGGCTGACCGACGCCACCGGCTACACCAAGGTCGCCGGCAAGCTCCCCGTCTACACCCACGACGAAGAGGGCCTGCAGGGCGTCGGCGTCGACCCCGGCTTCAAGGACAACCGGTTCATCTACCTATTTTACGCTCCGCCGCTGGACACCCCCGCCGGTGACGCGCCCGACAACGGCACCGCCGCCGACTTCGCCAAGTTCGACGGCCTGAACCGGCTGTCCCGCTTCGTCCTCAAGGAGGACGGCACGCTGGACACCGCCAGCGAGAAGAAGATCCTGGAGGTGCCCACCTCGCGCGGCACCTGCTGCCACGTCGGCGGCGACATCGACTTCGACGCGCAGGGCAATCTGTATCTCTCCACCGGCGACGACACCAACCCGTTCGCCTCGGACGGCTACACGCCCATCGACGAGCGCGCCGACCGCAACCCCGCGTACGACGCCCAGCGCACCTCCGCCAACACCAATGACCTGCGCGGCAAGATCCTGCGCATCAAGGTGAACGCCGACGGCTCGTACGACATCCCCGAGGGCAACCTCTTCGCGCCCGGCACCGAGAAGACCCGGCCCGAGATCTACGCCATGGGCTTCCGCAACCCCTTCCGGATGAGCGTCGACAAGCCCACCGGCATCGTGTACGTCGGTGACTACGGGCCCGACGCCGGCGCCGCCAGCCCCACCCGCGGCCCGGCCGGACAGGTCGAGTTCGCCCGCGTCACCAAGGCCGGCAACTACGGCTGGCCGTACTGCACCGGCGACAACGATGCCTACATCGACTACGACTTCGCCACCGGGCAGTCCGGCGAGGCTTTCGACTGTGCCGCGCCCAAGAACACCTCGGTCCACAACACGGGCCTGACCGACCTGCCACCGGCCCAGGCCGCGTGGATACCGTATGACAACGCCTCCGTACCGGAGTTCGGCAGCGGCTCCGAGTCCCCGATGGGCGGCCCGGTCTACCGTTACGACGCCGCTCTCGACTCCAAGGTGAAGTTCCCCGAGGCGTACGACGGCGACTACTTCGCCGGCGAATTCGGCCGCCGCTGGATCAAGCGCATCGAGAAGGCCGACGACGGCGCCGTCCAGTCCATCAATGCCTTCCCCTGGACCGGTACCCAGGTCATGGACATGGCCTTCGGCCCGGACGGCGCGCTGTACGTACTGGACTACGGCACCGGCTACTTCAATGGCGACGCGAACTCCGCGCTGTACCGCATCGAGAACGCCACCGACGGCCACTCGCCGGTCGTCGATGCGAAGGTCGACCGCACCTCGGGCCAGGCCCCGCTGAAGGCGCAGTTCAACGCGAGCGCGACCGACGCCGACGGCGACGCGATCACCTACAGCTGGGACTTCGGCGACGGCACCAAGTCCACCGAGCAGAACCCGTCCCACACGTACAAGAAGAACGGCACCTACACGGCGACCGTCACCGCGAAGGACCCCTCCGGCCGCACCGGCTCGGCCAGCGTGCACCTCACGGTCGGCAACACCGCCCCCAAGGTGACACTCGAACTCCCGGGTGACGGGCAGCTCTTCACCTTCGGTGACAAGGTCCCCTTCAAGGTCAAGGTCACCGACCCGGAGGACGGCCAGATCGACTGCTCGAAGGTCACCGTCACCCACATCCTCGGCCACGACAGCCACGGCCACGCCGTCACCTCGGCCAAGGGCTGCGAGGGCACCATTCAGACGCTGGCCGACGGTGAACACGATGCCAACGCCAACATCTTCGGTGTCTTCGACGCCGAGTACACCGACAAGGGCGCCAACGGCCAGCCGGCGCTGACCACCCACGCCCAGAGCATCACCCAGCCAAAGCACCGCCAGGCCGAGCACTACAGCTCCTCCGAGGGCGTGTCGGCCGTGAACCACACGCCGGCCCATGGCGGGAAGACTGTCGGCAATATCCACAATGGCGACTGGATCGGCTTCACCCCGTACCGCGTCTCCGACGCCACGAAGCTCACCGCCCGGGTCGCCTCCGCGGGCACCGGCGGCACGCTGGAGATCCGTACGGGCAAGCCCGACGGCAGGCTGCTCGGCACGGCGAAGGTGCCGGTGACCGGCGGCTGGGAGACGTACACCGACGTCAGCACGGCTATCGCCAAGCCGCCCGCCGGGACGACGACGCTCTACCTCGTCTTCAAGGGGAGCGGCACGGGCGCGCTGTACGACGTGGACGACTTCGAGATCACCACGAAGTGACAGATCCAGCTCCGCGGTGAATCCGCGGTGAACAGGCGGGTGGGCCACCGGGCCCGCCCGCCCCTCGCCCGGCCGCATCCGCTCCGAGGCCCCTTGCCCAGCCACCCCCCGCTGCTGGAGGAAGGACTCCGCACATGTCCTTGCATCGACCCACCGCAAGACGGCTCGCCGTACGTCGGCTCGGCATCACCGCCGCGGCGGCCGCCGCCCTGCTCGCGACCATGGCGCTGCCCGGCACGGCCGCGCCCCAGGACGGCGCGGGCGCGGCCGACGGCGCCCGGGTCCTGGTCTTCTCCAAGACCGCCGGCTTCCGCCACGACTCGATTCCGCAGGGCATCGCCACGGTCAAGGACCTCGGCTCTGAACACGGCTTCGCCGTCGACGCGACGGAGGACGCCGGTGCCTTCACCGAGGCCAACCTCGCCCGTTACGACGCAGTGGTCTTCCTCTCCACGACCGGCGACGTCCTCGATGCCGCCCAGCAGACCGCCTTCGAGAAGTACATCGGCCAGGGCGGCGGCTACGTCGGCGTGCACGCGGCCGCCGACACCGAGTACGACTGGCCCTTCTACGGCGGCTTGGCCGGCGCGTACTTCCAGTCGCACCCGGCCATCCAGCCCGCCACCGTACGCGTCGAGGACCGGGCCCACCCCGCCACCGCCCACCTGGCGGCGGCCTGGGACCGCACCGACGAGTGGTACAACTACCGCACCAACCCGCGCGAGCGCGCCCACGTCCTCGCATCCCTCGACGAGTCGACGTACACCGGCGGCACGATGGGCGGGGACCACCCCCTCGCCTGGTGCCAGGAGTACCGCGGCGGCCGCGCCTTCTACACGGGCGCCGGCCACACCAAGGAGTCCTACGCCGAGCCCGCCTTCCGCACCCATCTCCTCGGCGGTATCCAATATGCGACAGGCCGGGCTCAGGCCGACTGCCGACCGGAGACTGGATACACCGCCCTCTTCGACGGCACCGCGGCGAGCTTGAAGGGCTGGAAGCAGGCGGGCCCCGGCTCCTTCACCCTGAACGAGGACGACGGCACGCTCACCTCGACGGGCGGCATGGGCATGCTCTGGTACGCGGCCAAGGAGCAGCACGCCTACTCCCTGAAGCTGGACTGGAAGATGGCGAGCGAGTCCGGTGACGACAACTCGGGCGTCTACGTGGGCTTCCCGGCCTCCGACGACCCCTGGTCGGCGGTGAACAACGGCTACGAGATCCAGATCGACGCCACCGACACCCCCGACCACACCACCGGTTCCGTCTACGGCTTCCAGGCCGCGGACATCGAGGCCCGGGACGCGGCCCTGAACCCGCCGGGGGAGTGGAACACCTATGAGATCCGCGTCCAGGGCGAACGCCTGAAGGTCTTCCTCAACGGCCGCAAGATCAACGACTTCACCAACCACGACCCGGCCCGCTCCTTGCGCCAGGGTTACGTCGGCATCCAGAACCACGGCTCCGAGGACCAGGTGGCGTTCCGCGACATCCGGATCAAGGAGCTGAAGGAACTGCCGGAGAAGGGCGGGGAGCGGTGAGTACAGATACGGGTACGGGTACGGGCGCGGGTGGGGGAAGTGCCGCTGGTTTCGGTGGCTCCGGTGATTCCGGTCGTACGGGGGTGTGGCTGATCGGCGCGCGCGGGTCGGTCGCGACGACCGTCGTCGCGGGCTGCGCGGCACTCGCCGCCGGACTCCACGAGCCGACCGGCATGGTCACCGAGACCGCCGCGTTCGCCGACGTCCCGCTGCCGCCGCTCGCCTCGCTGGTCTTCGGCGGCCATGACATCACGTCCTGCCCACTGCCGAAGCGGGCGGAGGAGCTCGCCGCGGGTGGCGTACTGCCGCATGGCCTGCCGCGTTCGGTACATGCCGAACTCGCCGCCGCCGACACGGAAATCCGCCCCGGCGGGCCGCAGTCGGGTGACACTCGTGACGACGAGGCGCTGGCTGCCGCCTTCGCCACGGACCTGCGCGCTTTCCGCAATGCGCATGGTCTGGAACGGGTGGTCGTGATCAACGTGGCGTCTACGGAGCCGGGGCGGATTTCCGTGTCGGCGGCG
>NZ_NHSG01000481.1:0-9244 GCF_020024005.1 Streptomyces purpurogeneiscleroticus | reverse complement strand
TCCTCCGCGTCCCCCGGCCCACCGGCCGGCTTCCCCGGTTCACCCGCTGCGTCCCCCGCCGCGTCAGCCACCGCTCCGGACGCCGCGCCGGCCCCAGCACCGGACGCCGCTCCGGACGCCCTGCCCGCCGTCCCTCCGTCCGCGGGCCGCGCCGCGCCGCCCGGGAGCAGCCGGTCGCGTACGGCCGCCACCCGGCCACCGAGCCACCGCAGGAAGTTCGTCGGCAGGAAGACCGCGTCCGCCGCCACCATCGCGAGCGAGAAGAACGGCAGCCCGAGCAGCACCGCGATGGACAGGTGCTCGAGGATCATCGCGACGAGAAGGACGTTCTTCACGCGCCGGTTGAAGACCGTGAAGGGGAAGGCGACCTGCACGATCACCGTGCCGTAGGTGACCAGCATGACCACCAGCCCGCTGCTCGCGAGCAGCGCCGACAGCTCGGGCCACGGCGAGAAGTAGTCCAGGTGCATCGGGTAGAAGACGGCGGTGCCGTCCTGCCAGCGGTTGCCCTGGATCTTGTACCAGCCGGCCGTGGCGTAGATCAGGCAGACCTCGACCATGATGACCAGCAGCGCGCCGTTGTGCGCGAGGTCGGCGAGGGTGTTGAGGACCGTGCGCGGCTCGCCCGGCGCGTAGCGCCGCACCCACCACCACGCGCCGTGCGCCAGCCACAGCCCCCACAGCGCCAGGGCCCAGCCCACATGCGGGAACGGCCCGTCGGCCGACCACTCCAGCCCGTGCAGCCCCAGCAGCTGGGCGAGGGCGAGGGCCACTCCGAGGACGGACCACAGGAGTACGCCGGTCACATCCCGGCCCGGCGTCCCGTCCGCACCGGCCGCTGCCGCGCGCCGCGCGCGCCTGGCGTCCATCGACCAGACCTGTCCGCAGCGGGTCAGGACCAGGTACATCGACATCAGGTGGATGACGTTGTCGCCGCCGTCCCCGAGAAAGACGCTGCGGTTCTGCAGCGACAGCACGCCGACCATGAACAGCACGGACATGGTGCGGGTGCGCCAGCCGAGCATCAGCAGCGCGCTGGAGATCATGGCCAGCGCGTACACGAACTCGAACCAGCCGCGGCCGTCGGACCAGACCAGGACGGAGAACGCGCCGTTGTTCCCGAGGAGCCGGCGGGCCATGTCCAGGCTCCAGACGCCGTCCGGGCCGTACAGCTCGTGGCGGTGCGGCCACTCGCGCAACAGGAAGAACAGCCAGGTCGCAGCGAAGCCGATACGGATCACGGCGGTCTGGTACGGAGCCATCGGACCGGCCGTGACGCGGGCGAACCCGCGGCCGATCGCGCGCTCTATCCAGGTGTCCTGCACGACGTAGTCCTGCCCGTTCTGCGTGTCGGCGCCGTCGGCATCCGGCGTCTGCCGAGGCCCGGTGGAGTGCGTGCTCACTGGTTGCTCGCCCCCTCGGGCACGTCGTCGACGGTGACCGGCCACCAGGGCAGCACCCGGTACACGGGCTTGTTACTGATCTTCTCGCTGCTCCACGGCGGCGGCCCGACGGGCGTCGTCACCGAGCGGAACTCGATCCGGGCGACCGTGCCGCCCTGCGCCGTCCACTCCGCGCCGAGGCGGCCCATCGCTATCCGCCGCAGATAGCGTTCAGTCAGCTCACCGCGGACGCCGTTCGAACGGTTCTGCGCGTCGTGGGAGCCGACGAACGACTCCCAGGCGCGACGCAGTTCGTTCTGCTGCGTGTGGCTGGGGAGGAGGTTGTGGTGGATGGCCCGGCCGTCGATCGCGGTCAGGTCGGTCCAGCCGGTCCTACGCGCGCTGCCGCCGTCGCCGGGGCGTATCTCCGCCCGTACGTGTACGGAGATGTTCTGCTGCAGCGGGTTGGGCGCGAACAGCTTCCAGTTCTGTTCGTACTCCGGGTAGACGTAGTCGCTGACCGCCGCGCCGTGCGCCTTGGTGACCGTGTTGGACGGGGCGACGTGCAGGAACATCATCGCGATGTGGACCAGGGCGGCGATCGCGATGCCGCCCGCCGCGGTCGCCACCACGATCCGCGAAGGGAGAGAGAGCGCGGTGACGGGCGACACCTGTGGTGGTCGCGTTTCGTCCGCGTATGACTGCATTCCTGCCCCGTTCCCCGGTCCTGTGCGGCTCCATCCCGCCACGGAACCGTACCCAGGCCACGTGCGCAGCGACAGCGTTCCCCCGGTTGTGCACAGCCTCGACACCTTCCGGGCCGTCGCCCGGGCCCCGCCGGACCGCCCCGGCCACACCTCGGCCGTCCGCCGCCATTCCCAATTCCTGCAACCTGTTCTACCTTGCAGGCCCCCAACGGTGCGTGCGGAAGGACAGCCAGTGGACTTCACCTTCACCGAGGAACAGCAGGCGGCCGCCGAGGCGGCCGGGGCCGTCTTCTCCGGAGTCGCCCCCGACGCCGTCCCGTCGCCCGCCCTCACCACCGGAGCCGTCGCCGAGGACATCGACCGCGGCCTGTGGCGCACGCTGGCCGACACCGACCTGATCGGCCTGGTGCTCGACCCCGCGTACGGCGGGTCGGGACTCGACCCCGTCGCGCTCTGTCTCGTCCTGCGCGAAGCCGCCAAGGTCCTCGCCCGGGTACCGCTGCTGGAGACCGCTGCCGCCGCACTCGCCCTGCAGACGTACGCCGACCCCGGCCTGCGCGAGGAGACGCTGCCCCGCATCGGCCGCGGCGAGCTGATCGTCACCGTCGCCGGCGCCGGACGCACCGGACACGAACCGGCCGAACTGGCCGCCGAGGCACACGAGGAGGACGCGTACTGGGCCCTGGACGGCACCCACAGCGCCGTGCCCTGGGCCCACAGCGCGGACCGCCTCCTCCTCCCGGCACACACCCGCGACGGCAGCGCCGTCCTCGCTCTCGTCCCCCGCGCCCACCCCGGCGTCACCCTCGCCGAGCAGATCTCCACCAGCGGAGAGCGGTACGCCGAGGTCCGGCTGGAAGCTGTACGGCTCACCGCCCGCGAGGTGATCACCGACCCCGCCGCCTGGGAACGGCTGCGGCAGCTTCTCACCGTCGGCACCTGCGCCCAAGCGCTGGGGCTCGGCGAGCGGGTGCTCGCCATGACCGCCGAATACACCGGCACCCGCGAGCAGTTCGGGCACCCGGTCGCCACGTTCCAGGCCGTCGCCGTGCAGGCCGCCGACCGGTACATCGACCTGCGGGCCATGGAGGCGACCCTGTGGCAGGCCGCCTGGCGCATCAGTACCGGCGCACCCGGCGCCCTGCCCCCGGCCGGAGATGTCGCCGTGGCCAAGATCTGGGCCGCGGAGGGCGTGCGGCGCGTCGTACAGACCGCCCAGCACCTCCACGGCGGATTCGGCGCCGACACCGACTACCCGCTGCACCGCTACCACGCCTGGGCCAAGCAGCTGGAGCTCGCACTCGGCCCGGCCGCGGCCCACGAGGAAGCACTGGGAGACCTGTTGGCCGCTCACGCGCTGGGGTGAGCCTCAGCCGTACAACGGCGACGCCTGCCGCACCACGGCGACGGCGGCCGAGCAGCCGAACAACGGCGGCGCCCCGCTTCACGTTTCACGTGAAACAGAGCGCCGCCGCCAAAAGCCTTGGGCCGAGGGTCAGATGACCGTGCCCGCTCCGCCCTGATCGGTGACCACCGGACGCCCGGTGGCCTCCCACGCCTGCATGCCGCCCTCGACATTCACCGCGTCGACGCCCTGCTGGACCAGGTACTGCGTGACCTGCGCCGAACGGCCGCCGACCCGGCACAGTACGTACACCTTGCCGCTCTCGGGCGCCTTCTCCGTCAGCTCGGCGTAGCGCGCGACGAAATCACTCATCGGGATGTGCAGGGCGCCCTCGGCGTGCCCGGCCTCCCACTCGTCGTCCTCACGCACGTCCAGCAGGAAATCCGCCGGCGTGAGCGCATCGACACCGACCGTGGGCACAGAACCAAAATGCATGACCCCGACGCTACCCGACCGGCCTCCCCGCACGCCGCCCGCGCTATCCGACCAGCTGAGCCAGCCGCTCCTCGCGCTCCGCCACATCGGCCAGCAGCTTCTCGGCGATCTGCTCCAGCAGCGCGTCGGGGTCCTCCGGCGCCATCTTGAGCATCTGGCCGATCGCGCTCTCCTCCAGCTCCGCGGCGACCGCCGTCAGCATCTCCTTGCGCGTGGCCAGCCACTCCAGCCGCGCGTACAGCTCCTCGCTCTCGCTCAGCTGCCGCTCCTGCGGGACCGGACCGGCCTCCCACTCCGCCGCCAGCTCCCGCAGCGCCGCCTCGTCACCGACCGCGTACGCCGCGTTGACTCGCGAGATGAACGCGTCCCGGCGCTCCCGCTCCGCCTCGTCCCGCGCCAGATCCGGATGCGCCTTGCGCACCAGGTCCCGGAACACCTTGCGGGCCTCCTCGCTCGGCCGCACCTTCTGCGGCGGGCTCACCGGCTGGTCCGTCAGCATGGCCTGCGCCTCGGGCCACAGCCCCTCGGAACCCATCCAGCCGTGGAACAGCTCCTCCACACCCGGCATCGGCAGCACGGCGGCACGGAGCTCCTGCGCCCTGCGCACGTCCTCCGGATCGCCCGACCGCGCCGCGACGGCCTCCGCGATCTGCGCGTCCAGTTCGTCCAGCCGCGAGTACATCGGCCCGAGCCGCTGGTGGTGCAGGCGCGAGAAGTTCTCCACCTCCACCCGGAAGGTCTCCACCGCGATCTCGAACTCGATCAGTGCCTGCTCGGCCGCCCGTACGGCCTGCGCCAGCCGGGCGGTGCCGCCCGCTGCCCGCCCTTCGGAGCCGCCGGCCGCCGGGCCCTCCGGGCCCGCACCGCCTGCGGCTTCCTGGCCGTCCTGCCCGTTCTGCGCTTGCGAGTTCGTCACCCGGCCACCCTACGGCCCGGCTCACACTCCCGGCTCTGCGGCCAGCCGCCCGTTGCGCACCGCCGTGACCAGCTCCTCGTGGTCGGCCTCCGTACGGTCCGCGTACGCCACCGCGAACGAGGCCAGCGCCTCGTCCAGCACCTCGTTCTTGCCGCAGTACCCGGCGACCAGCCGCGGATCGGCACTGTGCGCATGGGCCCTGGCCAGCAGCGCACCGGTCATCCGCGCGTAGTCGTCCAGCTGGTCCGCCGGCAGCGCCGCAGGGTCCACGCTGCCCTTGCGGTTCCGGAACTGCCGCACCTGGAAGGGCAGCCCCTCCCGGCGCCCACCCGCCGCGGCCCCCGAGTCGTACACCGTCGTCCAGCCCAGCAGTATGTCGCTCACGACCTGCATCCGCTTCTGGCCCAGCACCACCCGGCGCGCCTCGTGCTCCACGGGCGCCACCTCGAACCCGGCCTTCGCCACGTACGGCGCGAGCGCGGACGCGCGTACCTCCTTCACCTGGAGCACCAGCGGCTCCCCCCGGTGATCCAGCAGCAGGACGACGTACGACCGCAGGCCCACGCTGCCCGTCCCGACGATGCGGAAGGCCACGTCGTGCACCGCGTACCTGGACAGCAGCGGCAGCCGGTCGTCGGGCAGCGTCCGCAGGTATCCGGAGAGCGCCGACACCACCGCGGCGGCCTCCGCGTCCGGCACCCGCCGCAGCACGGGCGGCGCATCGACGAACTGCCGCCGGACGCCCGCCCGTCCTCCGCCCGGTGCCGCGCCGCCGTCGTCCGGTACCGCCTCGGTCGACTTCGCGGCGAAGCGCGCGCTGGTGTTCTTGCGCGCCTTGTCCATCACGCGTTCCAGCGTGCCCACCAGGTCCCGCGCGTCGGCGTGCGAGACCAGGTCCTCGTCCACGATGGCGTGCCACGCGTCCGCCGCGGGCATCCGCGCCAGCAGCCGCATCGTGCGGCGGTACGCGCCCGCCGCGTCCCGTGCCGCGTCCCGGCAGCTGTCCTCATCGGCGCCCGCCTCGCGGCCCGCCAGGACGAGCGAGGTCACGAGCCGCTTCAGGTCCCACTCCCACGGCCCCCGCAGGGTCTCGTCGAAGTCGTTCAGGTCGATGACGAGCCGGCCGCGGGCGTCGGCATACAGCCCGAAGTTCGCGGCGTGCGCGTCGCCGCAGATCTGGGCCGCGATGCCGGTGACGGGCGTGGTCATCAGGTCGTACGCCATCAGCCCGGCCGAGCCGCGCAGGAACGCGAACGGCGAGGCGGCCATCCGGCCGACCCGTATCGGGACGAGCGCCGGCAGCCGGCCTGCGCCGGCCTCCTCCACCGCCGCCACGGCGCCCGGGCGGCCGGCCCCGAAGGCCGGCTCACTGTGCGCGGGCCGCGGAACCGTCTCCCGCAGCGCCTTGCCGGCGGCCTTCGGCCCCGGCCCGTCGTCACCACGCCGCGCAAAACCGCTGACGTGCGGAAGCCGCACCGTGTCCATCAGGGGTCCCTCCGGTCGGGTCCGTGTCTTCTGACGGTGGGGAGGCGAGGAGACCACCATCCCACCCGGCCCGAGCCCTGCCGACGGAAAGCACCGCAATTTAGGTTGTACTATGCAACAAGCAGGAAGAAAGGCTGAAACCGTGGCTCAGCGAGACGACTCCGTCGGAATCATCCAGCAGGAGCTGACCGCATTCGCGCGTCGCGCCCGCGCCACCGCGGCCCGGATGCACCCCGAGCTCTCGCTCGTGTCGTACACCCTCCTCGCCCATCTGGAGGACCAGAAGGGCTGCCGCGCCACCGATCTCGCCGCACACTACCTGCTGGACAAGTCCACGGTCAGCCGGCAGATCTCCGCACTGGAGAGGCTCGGATTCGTCGAGCGCCGCGTCGACCCGGACGACCACCGCGTACAGGTACTGCACCCCACCGAGCTCGGCGCGCAGGTGCTCGCCAGCGCCGGCGCCCAGCGCCGCCAGGCGTTCACCGACCGGCTCGCCGACTGGGACGACGCGGATCTGGAGCGCTTCGCCGCGTACCTGCTGCGCTACAACGAAGCGCAGCAGCGCCTCGGCTGACCACGCACCACCCCCGCCACGAAGCGATCCCGGAACCACATCGGCTCCGGAACCCCGTCAGTCCCGGAATCGCTCCGGGCACTGCCCCCCGTCCCCCAGATACGTCTCCGCCCAGCGCGCGAGTTCCTTGAGCGCCGGCTCCAGGGCGAGGCCGGCCCGGGAGAGCCGGTACGCCACGCGCAGCGGCGGGCCCGCGTCGACCTCGCGGACCACCAGACCCGCCGAGCCCAGCTCCACGAGCCGGTCGGAGAGCATCCGCTCGCTGATGCCCGGAATCGCCCGCCGCAGGTCGGCGAAGTGCACCGGCCCCGGCATCAGGGTGGCCACGATCAGCCCCGTCCAGCGCTTTCCGAACAGCCCGAAGACGCGCGTCATGCCGCTGTCGACCTGCTTGCATGCCTCTCCGCCGTGATCCGCCATGACACCAGAGTACTGCTTTCCGGTAGGGAGCTATAAAAAAGTAAGTGGCTGTGGTATCCATAGGTACATACGGTTTTCCATTAAGGAGCTCACCATGGCCACGCTGCTGCTCATCGACTCGTCCGTCTCGCCCGAGGGCGTATCCGCCTCCCGTGCCGTGACCGCCACCTTCCGCAAGACCTGGGAGGAGCAGCACCCCGGCGGCACGGTCATCCACCGCGACCTGGCGGCCGAGCCGCTGCCGCACCTCGACGGCGTCGCCGCCTCGGCCGGCTTCAGCGACCCCGCCACGCACACCCCGGAGCAGCAGGCCGCCTTCGCGCTGCGCACGAAGCTCGCCGAGGAGATCGAGCAGGCGGACGCGATCGTGATCGCCGCGCCGATGTACAACTTCACGATCCCCTCGACCCTGAAGGCGTGGCTGGACCAGACGATCATCATGGGCCGCACCGCACCGGGCGAGAACGCGTCCGCCAAGGGCACCCCGGCCGTCGTCGTCGCCAGCCGCGGCGGCAGCTACGCCCCGGGCACCCCGCGCGAGGACTTCGAGTACGTGCGGAACTACCTGGAGTCCGTGCTCACCGGGGCGTTCGGCTTCGAGGTGGACTTCATCGTGCCCGAGCTGACGATGGCGCCGTCGAACCCGGCGATGGCCGAGCTGGTCCCGCTCTTCGAGGAGTCCCGCGAGAAGGCCCAGCAGGAGGCGGTCATCAAGGCGAAGGAGCTCGCGGAGCGCGTCGCCGCCTGAGCCGTACCGAGCCTGACGGCGGCGGGGTGTGAGGTACGCCTCACACCCCGCCGCCGTACTTTCGGACAACGAAAAACCCCCGGTCCGGATCTCTCCGGGACCGGGGGTCCTCTGTGCGCGAGGGGGGAGTTGAACCCCCACGCCCTTTCGGGCACTGGAACCTGAATCCAGCGCGTCTGCCTATTCCGCCACCCGCGCATGGGTGTTGTCGTTCGATTCTCTCACCGGGGATCCGGGCCGTTCGGTCCGGGTCTTCGGCGGGAGCGCCTTTCGACATGGAAAACATTAGCACGCTGTCGGGGGTGCCTTCGAACCCGTTCTCCGCAGGCCACCGCACCGGCGGGTCATGGACCCGTCAGCCGTGCCGTCCACCGGGCCGTCACCCGCCCGGCCCCGCGGCGGACATCCAATCCTCCCCGTCGCGTCAGTACGGCGCCCGCGGGGAAGGTCCATCCGTGCACCGCGCAGCTCCTCAACGGCCCCGCCCACCCGGGGAGCTCGGCAGTTGCGGGACACTGTCGTGCGGCCGCATCTACGATCGCAGTCAGCATCGGACGGCGAGCGTGGGCAACCTTGTGAGAGGCGACACTCGTCCTCTAGGCGGGAAAGGGGAACCAGCTGTTTTCCCGACGCGTGGATACGATCAGTAAGCAGTACAGGGACGACCCTGAAGAAGACTGAGGAAGGAGGTGCCCCGTGGGAGTACTGAAACGCTTCGAGCAGCGTCTCGAGGGCCTCGTCAACGGCACCTTCGCCAAGGTGTTCAAGTCCGAGGTGCAGCCCGTGGAGATCGCGGGCGCGCTCCAGCGTGAGTGCGATAACAACGCCACGATCTGGAACCGCGACCGGACCGTCGTCCCGAACGACTTCATCGTGGAACTGAGCGCTCCGGACTTCGAGCGCCTCAGCCCCTACAGCGGACAGCTCGGCGACGAGCTGTCCAGCATGGTGCGGGACTACGCCAAGCAGCAGCGCTACACGTTCATGGGTGCCATCAAGGTCCACCTGGAGAAGGCCGAGGACCTGGACACCGGCCTGTACCGCGTGCGCAGCCGTACCCTCGCCGCCAGCACGTCGCAGCAGGGAGGCGCCGCACCCCAGGGTGCAGGCGCGGCCCGGGCCGGCCGGCCCGGCGGCGGACACGTGGGCCCGCCCCCCATGCCCTCGTC
>NZ_NHSG01000480.1:0-9367 GCF_020024005.1 Streptomyces purpurogeneiscleroticus | reverse complement strand
GGGCGGGGGGGGAGGCCCCCGGAGTGCGCGTCGCCCCCAAACCGTGTCCGTACCGATATGCGGACAGCTGGTGACGTCAGCCGCTTCAGGCGCTTAGATTTCCTGGCCTCACAGATGATCGCCAGGGATGGAGCAGCGGATATGTCAGAGCCAGCCGAAACACCCCGTTCCGGGCCGATCGTCACGCCCACACGTGTGGTGGCCGGCCTGTGCCTGTTCGCTCCGTTCGTGGCGATGCTCTGGGTGAGCTCGTACGCGAAGGTCGAGCCGACGCTGATCGGTATCCCGTTCTTCTACTGGTACCAGATGCTGTGGGTGCTGATCTCGACGGCGCTGACGATGATCGCGTACAAGCTCGTGCAGCGTGAGCAGCGAGAGCTTCGCGCCCGTAAGGACGGTGCGTCGAAGTGATGACGACGACCATGGCAACGAACCTCCCGGCCGCCGCGGTCACCCCGGCCGCCCCCGGTGGAAACGCGCTCGCGGCGGACGCGACCGGCGGCGTGAACGGCATCGCGCTGGCCGTCTTCATCTTCTTCTTCATCGCCGTGACGGTCATGGGCTTCCTGGCCGCCCGCTGGCGCAAGGCCGAGCAGTCCGACAACCTCGACGAGTGGGGCCTGGGCGGCCGCAGCTTCGGTACGTGGGTGACGTGGTTCCTGCTGGGCGGCGACCTGTACACCGCGTACACCTTCGTCGCCGTGCCCGCGGCGATCTACGCGGCGGGTGCGGCCGGCTTCTTCGCCGTGCCGTACACGATCCTGGTCTACCCCCTGATCTTCACGTTCCTGCCGCGGCTGTGGTCGGTGTCGCACAAGCACGGGTACGTCACCACCTCGGACTTCGTGCGCGGCCGCTTCGGCTCCAAGTCCCTGTCGCTGGCCGTCGCGCTCACCGGCATCCTCGCCACGATGCCGTACATCGCGCTGCAACTCGTGGGCATCCAGGCGGTCCTGGACGTGATGGGCGTCGGCGGCGGCGAGAGCACGCACTGGTTCATCAAGGACCTGCCGCTGCTGATCGCCTTCGGCGTGCTGGCCGCGTACACCTACTCCTCCGGGCTGCGCGCGCCCGCGCTGATCGCGTTCGTCAAGGACGGCCTGATCTACATCGTCATCGCGGTGGCGATCATCTACATCCCGATCAAGCTGGGCGGCTTCGAGCACATCTTCCACGCGGCGGGCGACGCCTTCGCGGAGACCAACCCGGCCACGGGCAAGCCGCGCGGGGAGCTCGCGAGCGGGCCGAACGCACAGTGGGCGTACGCGACGCTGGCGCTCGGTTCGGCGCTGGCGCTGTTCATGTACCCGCACTCGATCACGGCCACGCTTTCCTCGGGGAGCCGCAACGTGATCCGCCGCAACACCACCATCCTGCCGCTGTACTCGCTGATGCTCGGCCTCCTCGCGCTGCTGGGCTTCATGGCGATCGCGGCCGGGATCAAGGTGGAGAACGGGCAGCTGGCGATTCCGCAGCTGTTCGAGAACATGTTCCCCGACTGGTTCACGGGCGTGGCGTTCGCCGCGATCGGCATCGGCGCGCTGGTGCCCGCCGCGATCATGTCGATCGCCGCGGCGAACCTCTTCACCCGCAACATCTACAAGGACTTCCTCAAGCCGGGCGCCACGCCCGCGCAGGAGCACAAGGTCGCCAAGCTGGTGTCGCTGCTGGTGAAGGTCGGCGCGCTGGCGTTCGTCCTCACGATGGACAAGACGGTGGCGATCAACTTCCAGCTGCTGGGCGGCATCTGGATCCTGCAGACCATGCCGTCGCTGGTGGGCGGCCTGTTCACCCGCTGGTTCCACCGCTGGGCGCTGCTCGCCGGCTGGGCGGTCGGCATGCTGTACGGCACGGTCGCGGCGTACGGCGTGGCGAGCCCCACCCAGAAGCACTTCGGCGGTTCGAGCGCGGAGATCCCCGGCATTGGGGAGATCGGCTACATCGGCCTGACCGCGTTCGTGCTGAACGTCCTGGTGACGGTGGTCCTGACGGTCGTCCTGCGGGCCACGAAGGCCCCCGACGGCGTCGACGAGACCTCGCCCGAGGACTACACGGCGGACGTCGGCGACAAGGGCGTCCAGACCGAACTCCCGCCGGCCACGGCCGGGGCGGCGCACTGACGCCACTCCCCTCCGCACGACGACGGGCCGCCGGGCAATCCGGCGGCCCGTCGTCGTATCCGGCTCGGCTCACCGATTCCGAACGTAGCGGACGGCACCGACAACAGCACTGACAGTTGTGGCGCGACACAAGATATAGGGACGCTCGCGCAAGCCGACACAAGATGTATGCTCGTGCTCGCTGTCGCCGCAGGGGAATCCGGTGCGAATCCGGAACTGTCCCGCAACGGTGTGCTGAGTAGGCATTTGCCCGCTCGCCGAGTCCGAAGACCTGCCGACGGTACGCCCGTTCCCGTTCCGGTGCGGGCGTCGAGACGTCCGGGCTCCGTGGGTTGGGCCGGTGGACGCTGCGTGGTGTGCCCGCGTGCCCGGCAGGGCTCCGGCGCGGCTGCCCGTACGCCTCCGTCGTGCCCTCCCCCGGCCCCAGCCGAGTGAGGAGAGCACAAGGTGACCATCGCGCCAGCGGAGTCAGCACAAAAGGCGCAGACGGCGCAGCCGGCACAGGAGGCGCGGCCGACGACCGCGCGGTCCGACGACGGCCCCGGTACGGTCCTGCTGCGCACTCTGACCGACCTCACCGCCGACCTGCCGGCCACCGACCCGGGCAAGGTCGCCGCGGCCGCGCTGCGCGGCCGGCACGCCGGCTCGGACGAGGCGGAGCTGCGCGAGCTGGCGATGGAGGCCGCGGCCGGGCTGATCGGCGACGAGCCGCAGTACTCCAAGCTGGCCGCGCGGCTGCTGACCGCCGCGATCGCCGAGGAGGCCGCGAGCCAGGGCGCGACGAGCTTCGCCGCGTCGGTCGCCACCGGTCACCGCGAGGGCCTGATCGCCGACAGCACCGCGGAGTTCGTCCGCACCCACGCCACCCGGCTGGACCATCTGGTCGAGCGGGCTCTCTCGGACGGCGCCGACGACCGCTTCGGCTACTTCGGCCTGCGCACGGTCTACTCCCGTTACCTGCTGCGCCACCCGCTCACCCGCAAGGTCATCGAGACGCCGCAGCACTTCCTGCTGCGCGTGGCCTGCGGCCTGGCCGAGGACCACTCGGACCGCGCCGTCCAGGACGTCGCCGCGCTGTACGAGCTGACCAGCACGCTCTCCTACCTCCCCTCCTCCCCCACGCTCTTCAACTCCGGCACCCGCCACCCGCAGATGTCCTCCTGCTATCTGCTGGACTCGCCGCTGGACGAGCTGGACTCGATCTACGACCGCTACCACCAGGTCGCGCGCCTCTCGAAGCACGCCGGCGGCATCGGCCTCTCGTACTCCCGCGTGCGCGCCCGCGGTTCGCTGATCCGCGGCACCAACGGGCACTCCAACGGCATCGTCCCGTTCCTGCGGACCCTCGACGCGAGCGTCGCCGCGGTGAACCAGGGAGGCCGTCGCAAGGGCGCGGCCTGCGTGTACCTGGAGACCTGGCACGCGGACATCGAGGAGTTCCTGGAGCTGCGCGACAACACCGGTGAGGAGGCGCGGCGTACGCACAACCTGAACATCGCGCACTGGATCCCGGACGAGTTCATGCGCCGGGTCGAGTCGGACGGGGACTGGTCGCTGTTCTCGCCGGTGGACGCGCCGGAGCTGGTGGACCTGTGGGGCGCGGAGTTCGACGCCGCGTACCGGAAGGCGGAGGCCGAGGGCAAGGCCGTCAAGGCGGTCCCGGCCCGGACGCTGTACGCGCGGATGATGCGCACCCTCGCGCAGACCGGCAACGGCTGGATGACCTTCAAGGACGCCGCCAACCGCACCGCGAACCAGACCGCCGAGCCGGGCCGCGTCGTGCACTCCTCGAACCTGTGCACGGAGATCCTGGAGGTCACCGACGACAGCGAGACGGCCGTCTGCAACCTCGGGTCCGTCAACCTCGCCGCGCACCTCGGCACCGACGGCGAGATGGACTGGGACCGGCTGGACGCCACCGTCCGTACCGCCGTCACCTTCCTCGACCGCGTCGTCGACATCAACTTCTACCCGACCGAGCAGGCCGGCGCCTCCAACTCCCGCTGGCGCCCGGTGGGTCTGGGCCTGATGGGCCTCCAGGACGTCTTCTTCCGGCTCCGCCTGCCGTTCGACTCCCCCGAAGCGCGCGAGCTGTCCACCCGCATCTCCGAACGGATCATGCTCGCCGCGTACGAGGCGTCCGCGGACCTCGCCGAGCGGCACGGCCCGCACCCGAACTGGTCGGCGACCCGCACCGCCCGCGGCGTCCTGCACCCCGACCACTACCCCGACGCCGAGCCCCGCTGGGCCGACCGCTGGGCCGCGCTGCGCACCCGTATCGCAGCGACCGGGATGCGAAACTCACTCCTTCTGGCGATCGCCCCCACCGCGACCATCGCCTCCATCGCGGGCGTGTACGAGTGCATCGAGCCGCAGGTCTCCAACCTCTTCAAGCGCGAGACGCTGAGCGGGGAGTTCCTGCAGGTCAACGCGTACCTGATCGAGGAACTCAAGGCCCTGGGACTTTGGGACGCGCGCACCCGTGACGCGCTGCGCGAGGCCAACGGCTCGGTCCAGGACGTCCCCTGGATCCCCGAGGAGATCCGCGCGCTGTACCGCACCGCCTGGGAAGTCCCGCAGCGCGCACTGATCGACATGGCCGCCGACCGCACGCCCTACCTGGACCAGAGCCAGTCCCTGAACCTCTTCATGGCGGCGCCGACGATCGGCAAGCTCAGCTCGATGTACGCGTACGCCTGGAAGCGCGGCATCAAGACCACGTACTACCTGCGGTCGCGCCCGGCGACCCGGATCGCGCAGTCCGCGCGCGGTACGAGCGCCGCCGCCACCGCCCCCGTACCCCAGCAGGCCACCGACCCCGAAGCGATCGCCTGCTCCCTGGAGAACCCCGAGTCCTGCGAGGCATGCCAGTAATGTCCACCGAAACCACGCACACCGCTGCCCCCGGGGCGGTCAAGAACCTCCTCGACCCGGGCTTCGAGCTGACCCTGCGTCCGATGCGCTACCCGGACTTCTACGACCGGTACCGCGACGCGATCAAGAACACCTGGACCGTCGAGGAGGTCGACCTCCACTCCGACGTGGCCGACCTCGCCAAGCTCTCGCCGGGCGAGCAGCACTTGATCGGCCGGCTGGTCGCCTTCTTCGCGACCGGCGACTCGATCGTCGCGAACAACCTGGTCCTCACGCTGTACAAGCACATCAACTCCCCCGAAGCGCGCCTCTACCTCTCGCGGCAGCTCTTCGAGGAAGCCGTGCACGTCCAGTTCTACTTGACGCTGCTGGACACGTACCTGCCCGACCCGGACGACCGCGCCGACGCGTTCGCCGCCGTCGAGAACATCCCGTCCATCCGGGAGAAGGCCCAGTTCTGCTTCCGCTGGATGGACTCGGTCGAAAAGATCGACCGACTGGAGACCAGGGCCGACCGCCGCCGCTTCCTGCTGAACCTGATCTGCTTCGCGGCCTGCATCGAGGGACTGTTCTTCTACGGCGCGTTCGCATACGTGTACTGGTTCCGCTCGCGGGGCCTGCTGCACGGCCTGGCGACGGGGACGAACTGGGTGTTCCGCGATGAAACGATGCACATGGAGTTCGCGTTCTCGGTCGTGGACACGGTCCGTGAGGAGGAGCCGGATCTCTTCGACGCGGAGCTGGAACAGCAGGTCATCGACATGCTGAAGGAGGCCGTCGAGGCGGAGCTGCAGTTCGCGCGCGACCTGTGCGGCGAGGGCCTGCCGGGCATGAACACGGCGTCGATGCGCGAGTACCTGCAGTGCGTGGCCGACCAGCGGCTGCAGCGACTCGGCTTTGCACCCGTGTACGGCTCGGAGAACCCGTTCTCCTTCATGGAGCTGCAGAACGTCCAGGAGCTGACCAACTTCTTCGAGCGCCGCGCGTCCGCGTACCAGGTGGCGGTCGAGGGCTCGGTCTCCTTCGACGACGAGTTCTAGAGAACCGCAGAACCGCAGAACCGCAGAACCGCGCACAGAAAATCCCCGCGCCCCCTCAGGGGCGCGGGGAACTGCGCGATCTCAGTCGTTGGCGACCACCGGATACCGCGGCGTGCCCTCCGCCATCTGCTTCAGTACGTCCTTGCGGTCGCGCTTCGACAGGCGGTCGATGTAGAGGTAGCCGTAGAGGTGGTCGGTCTCGTGCTGGAGGCAGCGGGCGAAGTAGCCGGTGCCTTCGACGGCGATGTCGTTGCCCTTGATGTCCTGGCCGCGGACCACCGCGTAGTCGGGGCGCGCGAGCTCGGCGTACGCGCCGGGGACCGACAGGCAGCCCTCGTTGGAGTCGTCCAGGACCCGGCGGGCGGCCGGGAGCTCGTCCAGGACCGGGTTGCAGACGGCGCCGACGTGGCGTACGCCCTGGTCGTCCATGCAGTCGTAGACGAAGACCTTCAGGTCGACGCCGATCTGGTTGGCGGCCAGGCCCACGCCCTCGGCGGTGCGCTGGGAGGCGAACATGTCGTCGACGAGCTTCGCGAGCTCGTCGTCGAACTCGGTGACGTTCTTGCACTCCTTGTGGAGCACCGGGTTGCCGACCACGGTGATCGGGCGGGAGGTGCCGCGCTCGCGGTACGCCTTCTCGCGCGCGTCCGCGTCGGTCACGTCATCGATGAACTCGGTGTCCACCTGCTGGTCGCCGTCCTGATCAATCTGCTGCGCCATGTCCGCCGCACGCCTTCCGCGATGTTCCGCAAAGATTCTTCTTAGCTGCCCGTACAGGGTACGGGGGCCCGCCGTGCGCCCTTCGACGCAGGGAACTCAGCAGACCTCTTCGAGGTCCCGCCACTCGCGGGTGTCCGGGCTGTCGGCCACCCAGCCGTCCAGCAGGCCGCGTACCAGCCCGGCGGGCGCGGCGATGCCGCACTCGCGCTCGGGCACCCACAGGGAGCCGGAGCCGGCCGTGCGGTGCCCGAGCGGGCCCGGGTGGCCGGGCTCGCTGTGGTCGTGCGGGTCCAGCTGCGCGCCCTCGCCCTCGTCGCTGGGCATCCGGCTCTCGGAGCACGTGCGGCACAGCAGGCGGACGGAGGAGGACCAGTCCTCGGCGGCGTACCCGGCGTCCGCGGCCAGCCGCTCCAGGGCGTCCCGGTCGGCCTCGCCGGCGGCCTCCAGGAGGACGACCCAGGTGGGGACCGGGGAGGGCGCCCACAGCTCGATCTCGTCGAAGACGGGGTAGGAGGGCCCGGCCGTGGTCGTGCGCTCGCCGTGCGGGACGCCGTCGTGCAGGACGACCTCGCCCCAGCGGCGCCCGGAGGACGGCAGCGGGATGGAGAGCACCTCGATGCGGGCGGGGTCCAGCCGGCGGCCCCAGACGACCTCGGCCTCGCCCTCGGGCGAGAGGCGGACGGCGGCGCTGCCCAGCTGCATGCCGCGCGGCTCCCCGGAGGGCGCGCCCTCACCCGGTACGTGCAGGCCGTACGCCTGCCAGGCGCGGCGGGCCAGCGGCCAGTCCTGCAGGGCGGTGGCCGCGATGCCCACGTTCCACCAGTCGGGGGCCCCGGCCTCGCGCTCGAGCAGGGCGACGGCGCGCAGGCCGGCGGTGCGCGCCTGCTCCCAGTCGTGCCGGAACTTGTGCAGCAGGGCGAGGTTGAACCAGGACTCCGACAGCCACGGCTCCATGTCGGCGGCGCGGGTGAGCAGCGCGCCCGCGTCCTCGTAACGGCCGTCGCCGATCAGCGTGAAAGCGCGGTCGGTCGCCTGCCGCCACGAGGCGGAGGGCCGGTGCCGTACCTTGCCGAAGATCTTCACGATTCCCGCCTGCCGATTGCTTCCTTGGTGCCGTCCGGCGGACGGCCGAGGGCTCACTCGACAACCTGCCACAGTTTGCCGCCGGGCTCAGCCCGATGACCGGCGCCCCCTGCTGCTCCTTGCCTCGCGCAGCCCCCTCGGCCCCGCTCCCCGGGGCCTCCTTCGCATCCAACCATGCCCATATCCGAGGCCGCTCATTACCCATCGGTTTCTGTGACCTTGAACCGGTACCCCGTTACGTCACGGCTACCCCTGTGGGCACCGCGCGTACAGCGGAAAGCCCGGTCAGGCTGCGGCGAGCGGCCGGGAGAGTACCCGGGCGAGGGCCTCCACCACACGGGGCTCGAAGTCCTGTGCGGTCGACAGGCGCAGCCGTTCCAGTGCGCGCAGCGTGCCCCCGGGGCCGCCGTCGCCGCCCGCGAGGTCGTCGTAGGCGTTCACGGTGCGCACGATGCGGGCGGGCAGCGGCTGCTCCCGGAACGGGTCGGCCTGCCGCTCGACGATCACCGCGACCTCCGCGGGCACCCCGGTCTGGCGGACGACGGCCCCGCCGAGCAGGGCGATCCTGCGCTGTTCGGCGGCGGGCAGCCGGGCGGTGGCGCCGCCGGTGACCGGGTCCACGAGGGAGAGCTGTCCGATGTCGTGCATCAGGGCCGCATATTCCAGGACGTTCAAGTCGGCTTCGCCGAGACCCAGTTCCCGGCCGACGGCGCGGCTGAGGACGGCGACCCGGCGGGCGTGGCCCGGCGGGGTGTAGCCGGCGATCTCGGTGGCGCGGGCGAGGGAGGCGATGGTCTGCCGGTAGGTGGCGCGGACGGCGGCGTAGCGGCGGAAGGAGAACTGGGTGAGGAGGAGCGGCAGACAGAAGACGGGCAGTGCCCAGAGCCCGGCGACGGCCGTGGCCAGCGCGATGACCAGGCCGGTCGCGCAGATCGCCGAGCCGATGCCGAGCAGTGAGCGCAGTTCGTCGCGCAGGAGGGGGCCGTACGGCCAGCCGGTACGGGCCCTGGCCAGGGCCGCGGCGAGCACGGCGTCGCACAGGGCGGTGAGCACGAGGATGCCGAGGAGGTAGCAGGTGTAGTACGTGCCGTCGCCGATCCAGGCGGCCAGCCGGCCGGTGTTGTACAGGGGCTGGAAGCAGGTCGCGGCGAAGCCGACGGTCAGGACGCGGCGGGCGATGTGGTCCAGGGCCGGGCCCCGGCCGAGCGCCACATGGGGGACGAGGCCGACGAGCCCTGCCGCGACGACGACGGCGACGATCTGCAGGACGCCGTGCGTGGTGGGGCGCCCGGCGACCTCGCCGAGCAGGGCGTAGGCCAGGGCTCCGGCGACGCCGAGCGGGGCGCTCTCGCGGTCGCCGGGCAGCGCGCCCGCGCCGCCGCGCGCGGGCGGCCCCGCGCCCCAGCGGGCCAGCTCGCCGACCGCTATGAGGGCTCCGAATGCGAGCGCGATACCGGGGTCGGTGAGGCCGTGCCAGAGGGTGTGGCCGAGCGCGAGGCAGGCGAGGGCGCCGGCCGCGGCGTGGACGAG
>NZ_NHSG01000479.1:0-9383 GCF_020024005.1 Streptomyces purpurogeneiscleroticus | reverse complement strand
CGTGAGGGGGCGGGGTGAACGGGCGGAGGGTCAGGTGGGGTACTCGCCCTTGCGGACGACGAGCTGGCCGGCGTCGGAGGCGACGCCGAAGGCGGCCGGGATCGGTTCGTTCTTCATGTAGAGGCGGTCGGCGACGCGGCGCGGCAGCGGGTAGTACTCGAACGTGCCGTGCACCGTGCCGTCGGCGGCCATCGGGCGGGGCAGGAACTTGGCGACCGAGACGAGCCGGTAGTCCTCGCGGCCGTAGGAGTCCACGATCGCGATCTCGCTGATCTTGCGGGTGCCGTCGGCGTGCCGGGTGAGCTGGACGAGGACGTCCAGCGCGCTGTTGATCTGGTCCTTGATCGCCACGAACGGGATCTCGACCTCGGACATCGACGCCAGCGTCTGCAGCCGCATCAGCGCGTCCTCGGCGCTGTTGGCGTGCACGGTGGCCAGCGAGCCGTCGTGGCCCGTGGACATCGCCTGCAGCATGTCCAGGGTCTCGCCGCCGCGCACCTCGCCGACGATGATCCGGTCCGGGCGCATCCGCAGGGAGTTGCGCACCAGGTCGCGGATGGTGATCCGGCCCTTGCCCTCGACGTTGGCGGGGCGCGCCTCCAGGGTGATGACGTGCGTCTGCTGGAGCTGGAGCTCCGCGGAGTCCTCGATGGTGATGATGCGTTCGCCCTCGGGGATCAGCCCGGAGAGCGCGTTGAGCAGCGTGGTCTTGCCGGAGCCGGTCGCGCCGGAGACGACGATGTTGAACTTCGCCCGCACCAGGCCGGCGAGCAGCATCAGCATGTGCTCGTCCAGCGAGCCGAGGCCGATCATCTCGTGGAGGGTGTAGGAGCGGGGGAAGCGGCGGATGGTGAGCGTGGCGCCGGACAGCGCGAGCGGCGGGATGATGACGTTGACCCGCTCGCCGGAGGGCAGCCGGGCGTCGACCATCGGGTTCGTCTCGTCCACCCGGCGGTTGACCGTGGAGACGATGCGCTCGATGGTCTGCATCAGCTGCTCGTTGGAGGCGAACCGCAGCGGCAGCAGCTCGACCTTGCCGGCCCGCTCGACGAAGATCTGGTCGGGCCCGTTCACCATGATCTCGGTGACCGAGGCGTCCTCCAGGAGCGGTTCGAGGATGCCCAGGCCCAGCGCCTCGTCGACGACGCGCCGGATGAGCATGGCGCGCTCGTGCGTGGACAGGACCGGGCCCTCGCGGCTGATGATGTGGCCCAGTACGCGTTCCAGCCGGGCCCGCCGCTCGGCGGCGGCCAGCGAGGACATCTCCGCGAGGTCGATCTCCTCCAGCAGCTTGCCGCGGTAGACGGCGACGAGGTGATTCTCCTCCTGCTGCCCGTTGGGGGCCTCGGGAGCGTTGATGCGCGCCCTCAGGCTCATGGTCCGGACTCCTTCGTACGCGGCATGGTGACGGTCTTCTCGGTGGCGCCGAGGTCGTCGACGAACGGGATGATCGAGGGGATGCGTACCGTGGCGGTCACCGTCACCGCGCCCGGTCCCCCGGAGCCCGGCGAGAAGGTGGCCCCCTTGGCGAGCCAGCCGCTCATCGCCGCCCGCCCGGCGGCGTCCGGGCTGATCTCCGGCTCGTCCAGCCCCGCGGTGCGGGCCGCGGCGCGCGCTCCCGTACCGGTCTGCTGGATCGCGTACGCCGCGATGCCGAACTGGACCAGCGCCAGGCCCACCAGGATCAGCACCGGCAGCATGCCGACGAACTCGACGACCGTCTGGCCCCGGTCGGCCCGCCGCCGTGTACATGGCCCCATGGCTCAGTCCTCCTTCACGGCGGCGGCCTCGCCGGTGACCCGGAAGGGAAAGGAGAGCGAGCCGGGGAAGAGGACGGGCACCTTGAGGGCGACCTCGGCCTTCACCAGGCCGGGCGCGGGCGTGCAGGAGACCGCGGCACCCGCGCGCCAGCTCGCGCCCAGGTCCTCCGTACCGCCGCGCTCACAGGCCCCCGGACCGCCCGAACTGCCCGCGCGGGCCGCCCGGTCCGCGGCGTTTCCGGCCAGCGTGTACGTGAAACCGACCAGCGCGCACTGCCACAGCAGCACCAGGGTGGTCACGATGAGCGGCAGCATGCCGAGGAACTCCACCGCGACCTGCCCCCGGTCCTCCCGCATCCGCCGCACGCGCCGCGCGACACGTACCCGCCAGGGCGTCATCGGTCAGCCCTCCCCGCCTGGTCTGTCCGCGGCCGCGCCGCCGCGGCCCTCGCGGCGGCGGCGGAAGCCGATCGAGCCCCGGTCGTTGCGGTACTTGCCCCGCCTGCTCCGGCCGTGCCCCACCGGACCGTCCTCCGACCCGCGGCCGAGGCCCAGTTCGCCGGCCAGCGCCCACATCGCCTGCTTGACCTGGCCCCGGTCGTCCAGGTCCTGCATCCGGCCCGCGTCGACCGCGGGCTGCAGCTCCTTGAAGCCCGCGGGCACGGCCGTACGAGCCACGCGGGTGCCGACGATCCGCTCGACCAGCGGCGGCTGGATCTCGGTGGTACGGGTGTGCCGGTTGACCACCGCCAGGGTGTCCTCGGCCTTGCGCACCTGGAGCCGGTCCCACATCCGTACGGTGCGCTTGGCCGCCCGTACCGTGACCACGTCCGGCGTGACGACCAGCAGCGCGGCGTCGGCCATCTCCACCGCCGCGGCGTTCGCGCCGGTCAGCTGGGACCCGCAGTCCACGATCACCACGTGGTACCGGCCGCGCAGCGCGCCGATGACCTGCCGGGTGGTCCGCTCGTCCACCTCCTCGCCGCGCTCCCCCTCCTGCGGCGCGAGCAGCAGCCCCACGCCCGTCTCGTGGTGCAGCACCACGTCCTGGAGGACGCGCGGCGAGATGTCCTTGATGCCGGCCAGGTCGGCGATGGACCGCCGGAACTGCACGTCCAGGTAGGACGCGACGTCGCCGCTCTGGAGGTCCATGTCGACCAGCGCCACGTGCCGGCCCACCGCCCGGGCCGCCAGTGCCAGCTGCACGGCGAGCGTGGTGGTCCCGACGCCGCCCTTGGCGCCGCTGACCGTGATGACCGTGCCGCCGGGCCCCGCCGGCATCCCGGCGTCCGCGCTCAGGTGGCGGCGCACCCCGGCCGCCCAGCTCCCGGTGGCGTGCACACGCGCCGAGAGCTCGTCGTACGACAGGGGCAGGCCGACGACGCCGCGGGCGCCGGAGTCCATGGCGGCGGCGTACACCCCGGAACCGGTGTCGGCGGTTATCAGAATCACCCCGACCGCCGGGAAACGGAGGGCGACCTCGCGGATCAGTTCCAGCGCCGGCACCGGGCCGACGCGCTCGTGGACGAGGACGACCTCCGGCAGGTCGGCGAGCGATTCCTCGGCGAGCTGCGCGAGGGTGTCGAGCAGCAGCGTCGAATTGCCGACGGGCGGCGCCGGCTCGGTGTCCGGCAGCTGGCTCAGCAGCGTCGTCACCGCGCGGGCCGCTTCGGCGTCGCCGACGGCCGGGAGGATTCGTGTGACCATCCGTTACCTCACTTGTCCCCGGCCAGGGTGTAGTCCCGCTGATCGTCCGGGATGGTGGCGTCGCTGCCCGGCGCGACCAGCGCCAGGCGTACGTGAGTGGCGAAGGACTCCGCGTACGCGACGCGCTGCGCGTCCAGCGTCCTGAGCGCGAACGTGATCGGCACGGCCTCGCCGCCGGCGTCGGCCGTCTCGCCCGGCCGGGGCTTGAGCGCGGTGAGCCGGCCGACGTCGATGACCTTGGCGTTGCTGACGATCACCTTGGAGCTGTTGGCGCCGCCGTCCTCTCCCGCGAAGGTGGCGTAGATGTTGACCGAGGAGCCGGGGGTGATCTTGCCGGCCACGCCGGTCGCCGCGTCGATCATGATCGCGATCTCCTGCTGGCCCGGCTTCAGGGCCGGCCGGTCGGCGACCATGTCGGTCTGCAGCAGCGAGCCCTTCCGCAGCGGATTGACCGCGATCCTGCCCACCACCTGGTCCAGGTCGCGCACCGCGGTGCTCGGCAGCCAGCGCTCGGGCACCTGGACCTTCCGGAACTGCCCCTCGCTCAGGACCTTGTACGCGGCGACATCGGTCCGCAGCTCGTACGCGGAGACCTCGGGTCCCACCTTGGACTGCACGTCGCTGATCACCGACAGGACGCCGGCGAAGGCGCCGAATGCGCACAGGACCGACAGGAGCAGCAGGACGATGCCGCGGCGCTGGCGTGAGTTCATGGTTGCGGACTACCTCGTTCAGGGCGATTACGGTGAGCGGGGCGGGGCATGACGCAGGGGTGGTACGGGTGCGGTGGGGCCGTGACCGGCTCGTGTGCCGCCCCGTCGCCGAGTAATCCGTCCATGTGCCCACTGTGGCCGCCGCACCGGATGGCCGCTACCGCGACCGGCCGGACGGTCCGGCTCCGCGCATGGCGGCGGTGCCGGAGGGGCTGGAGTGCTCCGCGGGGAGCACCGGGGCAGCACAGAACGCGCAGCGGTCGCCGATCAGTTCCAGACCGCACCAGGGGCAGGGGAAGCGGTGCACGGAGGCCACGAGCCGGGCGAGTACGGCGGTGTCCGCGATGCCGGCGGCGAACTCGGTCAGCCGGCCGGTCCCCCACCAGCGCGCCGACTCGGCGGGCAGTTCGGCCTGCTGCACGGCCTGGACGGACCACTGACGGGCCAGCGTACGGGGCCACTCGGAGACGAACTGCCCCTGCGCCACGGTCAGGTGGGTGGGGAAGTCGGGACCGGTGAGCCGGGCGCCGTCCGGCCCGAGCATGACCAGCTCCGGGGTCGGGTGGGCCAGCACGGCGAACTGCGAGCCCGGCACCCAGGATCTCGCGTGCGCCTTGAGGCTGACGGGCACGGCGTCGAGGCGGGTCACGCTGTTCAGCAGCGCGCCCGCGTGGATGTAGTACGTGAGAAGCTTCGCGGCCGCGCCGAGCACGCCGGGGCCCACGTCGCACGCCGACAGCTGGCGTAACTGACGCACCAGCAGAGCGACGCCGAGGGGCGGCAATGCGCTACTGATCAACGCGATCCGGTCACTTTCCAGGACGGCACGGAGGGTCTGCAGGCGGCGCACGTGCTCCTGTGGTGCCGCGTGGGAGTGGACCACCAGGACATGGCCGTGCTGCTCCAGGAGGAAGTACATCTGGGACAGCGCGTCGTCCAGCGACTGGCGTTCCGGAGGGCCGAGCACATGCGCGGGGGGCGTCACCCTGTCGGGCGGCGCCAGCACCAGATCAGGGCTGGTGACGGCTATCGCGGTCGGCATGTGTCTGTCCCCGTTTCACCACGTCAGTCGCTCCACAACTTCCCTCGCTGCGGTGTCTTGTCCTGCGCAGACTTTAGCCGCGTCCCGGGCAACAGAAAACACTCCGACGCCTCCGGCGACCGTCACCACAACGCTCTCACGGTAGCCATTCCGGAGATCATTTACCGATCAACGGCGATCTATCCACAGCCATTACTGTTGAATACTGAAGTTTACAAGTCGGCACGTGGTCGGATCCGGACAAGGGACGTGATCAAGCCACAAGTACGGGCATGTGACGACCAGTCACCGCGAACCCGTCCGCAACGACCCGCCCACGAACCGCCATTCCGTACCGATCCGGGCAGCTCCGCGCCCTGTTCGCTCCCAGGGGAATTCCGCTCCCCGCAGCACACACCCGAACAGCACTCAGCCGCAGCGGAATTCGACCCCCTGTCCAGGAAATGACGCCACGAAACGTGATCTGCGCCAATTCCCGTTCCGTCCGGACCCTTGACAGAATTATTGGTCTGGACCACGTTGTAGGGCAGCAACAGGGGCCCCTGAACGCGCACTCCGTAACACCCCCACTCCCCCCACCGGAGGCTGTCGTGGTTCGCGCACGCCCACGCACGTTCACGCTCACAAAGAGACTGCTCGGCGCTCTCGCCGCCGCCGCGCTGACGACCGCCGGACTGACGGCGGCCGGCGCCGTTCCGTCCGCCCAGGCCGCCCCACCTGCGCACGCGGTCACCGGCTACTGGCAGAACTTCGACAACGGCGCCACCGTCCAGAAGCTCGAGGACGTCCCCGACGCCTACGACATCATCGCGGTCGCGTTCGCCGACGCCACCGGCACACCGGGCGAGGTCGACTTCACTCTCGACCCCGCGCTCGGCTATGCCTCGACGGACGACTTCAAAGCGGACATCAAGGCCAAAAAGGCGGCCGGTAAATCCGTGATCATCTCGGTCGGCGGCGAGAAGGGCGCCGTCTCCGTCGCCGACGAGGCTTCCGCGAAGAACTTCGCCGATTCCGTCGGCCGGCTGATGGACGAATACGGCTTCGACGGCGTCGACATCGACCTGGAGAACGGCCTCAATTCCACGTATATGACTCAGGCGCTGAAGTCCCTGCACGCCGCGCACGGCGACCTCGTCGTCACCATGGCGCCGCAGACGGTCGACATGCAGTCGCCGCAGAACGAGTACTTCAAGACCGCGCTCGGCATCAAGGACTTCCTCACGGCCGTCAACATGCAGTACTACAACAGCGGTTCGATGAACGGCTGCGACGGCAAGGTCTACAGCCAGGGCTCGGTGGACTTCCTCACCGCGCTGGCCTGTATCCAACTGGAGAACGGCCTGGACGCATCGCAGGTCGGCATCGGCGTCCCCGCGTCCCCGAAGGCCGCCGGCAGCGGCTACGTCGCGCCGGACGTGGTCAACGCGGCCCTGGACTGCCTCACGAAGGGCACCGGCTGCGGCTCGTTCAAGCCGTCGAAGACCTACCCCGGGCTGCGCGGCGCGATGACCTGGTCGACCAACTGGGACGCGGCGAACGGCAACGCCTTCGCGAACGAGGTCGGCGGGCACGTGCACGACCTGCCGTAGGGCCGCGAACGGGCCCGCCGCCGGCGCTCCCCGGCGGCGGGCCCCTTTCACGCGGTCACTCCCCGGCCGGCTTGGGGAGCGTGCAGCCCTCCCGCCCCAGGTCGAGCTTGTTGCCCGTACCGAAGCACTTCGGGATGGTGTAGGTCTGCTGGGCATAGTTGATGCCCTGCCGGACCGTCACGGTGCCGTTCTCGTCGACCTCGCACGGGTTGTTCATCGTGCACCGGCCGCCGTCCTCGTTACCGGTGTTGTTGACCGCCGCGACCTTGCCGGTGGCCGTGTCGATCACCGGCGAGCCGGACGTGCCGCCGATCGTGTTGCACGCGGAGGTGTAGCGGACCGAGTCCTTCCAGGTCCACTCCCCCTCCTTCAGCTCATGCACGAACCCGTCGATGCTGCACGAGTAGATCTTCTTCCAGTACCCGGAGACGACCTTGATGCCGGCCCCCTGGACGGGGTGCTCGGTCGCCAGCTGCAACGCCTTGATGCCGTACTTCCGCTGGATGTCGGCGTAGGTGGAGGTCAGCTCGTACAGCGAGACGTCGGTGTCCGTCATCGTCGCGTACGCGATCTTGCTCGCCCGCACCGTGCCCTTGTTGCCGCCGGACGCGCTGAGCAGAGTGAAGCTGCGGCTGGACGGCCGGTCGACGAGGACCTCACCCGCCCCCGGCATCCCCGACTCCACACAGTGCCCGTTCGACATGACCAGCGCCTTGTCGGTGTCCGCCGAGTCCGGCATCCGCACCACCGCACCCGAACAGTTGCTGAGCGCCACGGTCCCGGCGAAGTCCACGGCCTTGGCCCGTGGCGCGTCGGCCGCGGCGGGCCCGGCACCCGCTCCGATCAGAGCGGCGCTTCCGAGTACGGCGCTGGCGAGAGCGCCGACGAGAGGTCTGTGCATGTGGGGTCCTCTCCGATATGCGAACCAGAGATTTCACTCTCCGGCGTTGTCATGCACATATTCGGGGCACCGGGGCGCCAAGGCAATGACCGTGCACGGCAATCACCGTGCACGGCCAGAACCTCTTCGGACCACGAGGGGCACTGCTAGACCACGAGGCTCACCAGCGCCGCGACCACGAAGCCCGCGACGGAGAGCACGGACTCCAGGACCGTCCAGGTCTTGAGCGTGTCGCGTTCGGAGATCCCGAAGTACTTCGCGACCATCCAGAACCCGCCGTCATTCACATGCGAGGCGAAGATCGAGCCCGCCGATATGGCCATGATGACCAGGGCCAGATGGGGCTGGGAGAGGTGCTGGGACTCGACCAGGGGGAGGACGATGCCGGCGGTGGTGACGATGGCGACCGTGGCGGAGCCCTGGGCGACGCGGAGGACGACGGAGAGCAGCCAGGCCAGCACGATGACCGGGAGGCCGACGTTCTGGAAGGTGTCGGAGAGGGCGTCGGCGACGCCGCTGCCCTTGAGGACCGCGCCGAAGATTCCGCCGGCGCCGACGACCAGCAGGATGTTGCCGACCGGCTTCAGGGACGCGGTGGAGACCGTCTCCAGGGACTTGCGCGACCAGCCGCGGCGGATGCCGAGGAGGTAGTACGCCAGGATCAGCGCGATGGTCAGGGCCGTGAAGGGGTGACCGAAGAACTCGATGACCGAGCGGCCGGAGGACGGCTGCAGCGCGATGGAGGAGAAGGTCGCGAGGAGGATGAGGATCAGCGGGGTGCCGATGATGGCGAGGACGGTGCCGAGCGGCACGGGCTTCTCGTCGGCGTCGGCGCCGGCCGCCGCCTTCTCCGCGGCGACCGCGGCCTTGGCCTCCTCGGCGGCCTCGACCATGTCGTGCGGGACCGGGACGAAGACGCGCTTGCCGATCCAGGCGGCGTAGCCCCAGGCGGCCAGCACGGCCGGGATACCGCAGACCAGGCCCATCAGGATGACCCAGCCGAGGTCGACCTTGAAGAGGCCGGCGGCGGCGACCGGACCGGGGTGCGGCGGCAGGAAGGCGTGCGTCATCGACAGGCCGGCGAGCAGCGGCATGGCGTACAGGACGATCGACTTGCCGGAGCGCTTGGCGGCGGCGTACACGATCGGCGCGAGGACGAAGATGCCGACGTCGAAGAAGACCGGGATACCGAAGATCAGGCCGGTCAGGCCCATGGCGAGCGGCGCGCGCTTCTCACCGAAGAGGCGGAGCAGGCGGGAGCTGAGTACTTCGGCGCCGCCGGAGACCTCGAGTATGGCGCCGAGCATCGTGCCCAGGCCGATGATGATCGCGACGTGGCCGAGGATGCCGCCCATGCCGCTCTCGATCATCGAGACGACATCGGACTTCTGCACCGTGCCGAAGAGTTCGGTGACGGAGAGCCCGGCGGCCAGGCCGACCGCGATGGAGACGGAGAGCAGCGCGACGAAGGGCTGCAGCCTGACCTTGATGATCAGGACGAGGAGGAGGGCGATGCCGAGGGCCGCGACGGTGAGCAGACCGGCCGTGCCCGGGATCAGGGCGAGCAGGCCGCCGGTGTGGGGTGGAGCCGGTGGGGCGGGGGCCGCGGCAAGGAACTGGAGGGACATGGCGGGACTCCGTTGTCAGGCAGGGGGGTTCCAGGCAGGG
>NZ_NHSG01000478.1:0-9451 GCF_020024005.1 Streptomyces purpurogeneiscleroticus | reverse complement strand
CGGCGGCGGTGCTGACAGGCGGCGCCTACGCGGTCCTCCGGATGACGGGCGGCCGCGCGCCCGGAAGCCGCCGGCTCAGCGCCGCGACTCCGGGATCGCGTCTCCGCACGGTGCGTCGCTGCGCCCGTAGTGGTGCGTCGTGAACATGTAGATGAGGCCCACCAGGACGACGACGCCGCCGCACAGCAGCACGATGTAGTTGTCGTACCAGGGGGCCTCGGGCGTGCGGGCCCAGCAGATGTTGACGATGGCGAAGATGCCGTACACCAGCGCCCCGGCGTTCACCAGCAGGCCCCAGCGGCCGAGCCGGTACTCGCCGCTCGGCTTCCAGCCCTTCAGCCGGGCGCGCAGCGAGGCCAGTACCACCATCTGGAACGAGCCGTAGATGCCCAGGATCGCGAACGACACGATTTTGGTGAGCGCGTCCTCCGACACCAGGGAGCCGAAGGCGATGATCGCCGGGATCACGGCCGACACGAAGAGCGCCCAGCCCGGCACCGCCCTGGCGTGCGCGAACTTCCGCAGCAGCCGGTGCCCGACGATCATCTGGTCGCGCGCGTACGAGTAGATGAGCCGGCCGGCCGCCGCCTGGAGGCTGATCGTGCAGGAGAGGAAGGAGATGAGGACCACGGCCATCACCAGCCGGGCCCCGACCTCGCCCAGCGCGTCGTACAGCAGGTGCACCACCGGGTCGGTGTCCTCCCCGGAGATCACCGCGCGGTAGTCGGTGACGGAGAGCAGGAGCGACAGGCAGGTGAAGGTGGCCGCCGCGCCGCCCACGTAGATCGTGCGGCGCATCGCCTTCGGAATCACCCGGCCCGGATGCGCGACCTCCTCGGCGGTGTCCCCGCACGCCTCGAAGCCGTAGTACTGGTAGAAGCCGATGATCGCGGCGGCCAGGAAGACCGGCAGATAGCTGCCGTCGCCCTCGGTGTTGTACGTGTCGAAGATGACGCCGAGGTTGTGCTCGCGGTGGGTGGCCAGCAGATAGATGCCGACGATCAGCGCGCCGATCAGCTCCGCGCCGAACCCGATCACGGCCGCCAGCGAGAGCGCCTTCGTACCGGCGTAGTTGATGAGTACGGCGATGACGATGAGCACGACCGTGCAGAGAACGGTGGTGTGGACCGTTGGCTCGAAGCCGATGAGGAGAGCGATGTACGGGCCCGCGCCGTACGCCACCGATGTGATCGTGACCAGCAGCGCCCACATGTAGATCCAGCCGGTCATCCACGCCCAGCGCTTGCCCCACAGGTGCCGGGCCCACGGGTAGACCCCGCCCGCGATGGGGAACTGCGCCACCACTTCACTGAAGACCAGCGCGACCAGGAACTGGCCGCAGCCGGCCAGCACGAACGCCCAGATCATCGGCGGGCCGCCCTCGCCGAGCGCGGTGGCGAAGAGGGTGTAGGTGCTGACGACGGGGGAGAGGTAGGTGAAGCCGAGCGCGAAGTTCGCCCACGGGCCCATGTCCTTGCGGAACTCCGAGCCGGCGATGGACCCGTCGCTGCTCTCGTCCCCGCCGCCGGCCGCGCCGTCGGCCGGGGTGTTCGCCGTGGCCATCACCGACCGCCTCCGCCCGTGCCCCGGAGCAGGTCCGCCGCTCGTTCGGCCGCCAGCAGCACCGTCACCATCGGGTTGATCGTCGGCATCGTCGGGAAGAGCGAGGCGTCCACGACACGGATGCCGTCCAGGCCGCGCACCCGCAGCTGGGGATCGAGTACGGCCATGGGATCGTCGTCGCCGCCCATCTTGCAGGTGCCCGCCGGGTGGTACACGGTGTGCGCGGCCCGCCGCCCGTACTCCGACAGCGCCGCGTCCGAGGTGACGTCCGGACCCGGCGCCACCTCCCGCTTCAGCCAGTCCCGCAGCGGCGGCGTCGCCGCCACCTCGCGCGCCACCTTCAGCCCGTCCACGATCGTCTCCTCGTCGTGCCCGTCCGGATCGGTGAAGTACCGGAAATCCAGCGCCGGTTTCTCCGCCGGGTCCGCGCTGCGCAGCCACATCCGGCCCACGGAACGGGCCCGCGGCACGTTCGGCGTCATGCACACGCCGTGCGCCGGCACCGGATAGCCCAGCCGCTCCGTGTTGACGGTGAACGGCACTTGGTAGAAGTGGAACATCAGGTCGGGCCGTGGCCCGCCGCCCGGATCGCGCCGGAGAAAGAGCCCGGCGTCGGAGTCCATCGCCGAGTTCGGCGGCAGCGGTCCGTCCGTCTCCCAGACGATCACCGACTCCGGGTGGTCGAGCAGGTTCTCGCCCACGCCCGGCAGGTCCGCCCGTACCTCGATGCCCAGCTCGCGCAGCTGATCCGCCGGGCCGATGCCGGAGAGCATCAGCAGCCGCGGCGTGTCGATCGCACCCGCGCACAGCAGCAGCTCCCGCTCCGCCCGCAGCGTCGACTCCGTGCCGTCCGCCGACCGCACGCGTACGCAGGTCGTCCGGCCGTCCCCGTCCGGCACCACCTCATGCGCCCAGGTCTCCAGCTTCAGCGTCAGGTTCGGCCGGTCCAAGACGGGGTGGAGGTAGGCCACCGACGCCGACGACCGCTTGTTGCCCTCCGCCTCGTAAGCCAGCGAGAAGAAGCCCACCCCGTCCGCGAACGGCCGGGCGTTGAAGTCCTCGACCACCGGCACGCCCAGCGCGGACGCCGCGGCTGTCACGAAGTCCTTCGCGATCGGATTGCGGTCCTGCTCCGCCACCGGGACGATGCGGTTCTGCAGCCGGTCGCGGTACGGCAGGACCGTCGCGGCGTCCCAGCCGGTACAGCCCAGCGCCGCCCACTCGTCCATGTCCTCCGGCAGCGGCAGAAAGCTGATCAGGGTGTTGTGCGAGGAGCAGCCGCCCAGTACGCGCGCCCGCGAGTGCAGGATGTGCGAGTTGCCGCGCGGCTGTTCCACGGTCGTGTAGCCGTAGTCGTACTCCGAGTCCAGCAGGTTGATCCAGTTGCGCAGCCGCAGGATCTTCTCGTCGCCCACGTCGCTGGGCCCGCCCTCGACCACGCACACCCGGCAGCCGGGATCCTCGGTCAGCCGCGCGGCCAGGACACAGCCCGCCGTGCCCCCGCCGACAATGACGTAGTCGAACTCCGTACCGTCGCCCATTCCCCGCTCCTCACTCCCTCCGGTCGCCACGCCCGCGCCTCAGCCCTTGAACCAGCCGGAAGGGGCCGGCCTGAGGTTCTGGTAGATGTGCTTGGCCTCCTGGTACTCGCGCAGCCCGGTCGGGCCGAGCTCGCGCCCGACGCCGGAGTGGCCGAAGCCGCCCCACTCGGCCTGCGGCACGTACGGATGGAAGTCGTTGATCCAGACCGTGCCGTGCCGCAGCCGCTGCGCCACCCGCTGCGCCCGGCTCGCGTCACTGGTCCACACGGCGCCCGCCAGCCCGTACTTGGTGTCGTTGGCGAGCCGTACCGCGTCCTCCTCGTCCCGGAACCGCTCGACCGTCACCACCGGGCCGAACACCTCCTCCTGCACGATCCGCATCGACCGGTCGCAGTCCGCGTAGATCGTCGGCAGGACGAAGAAGCCGCGGGAGAGCTCGGGGTCGTCCGGGCGGCGCCCGCCGCACACCAGCCGCGCGCCCTCGTTGCGGGCGACCTCCAGATAGCCCTCCACCTTCTCGCGGTGCTCGGCGGAGCTGAGCGGCCCGCTCTCGGTGTCCTCGTGCATGCCGTCGCCCAGCCGGATGCGCCGCGCCCGGTCGGCCAGCGCCTCGACGAACCGGTCGTACAGCCCTTCCTGCACGATCAGCCGCGACCCGGCCGAACACACCTGCCCCGAGTGCAGGAAGGAAGCGTCCAGCGCGTAATCCACCGCCGCGTCGAAGTCGCAGTCCTCGAACACCACGTTGGGGTTCTTGCCGCCCAGCTCCAGCGCGATGTTCTTCACGTCGGCCGCGGCGCCCGCCATGATCGTGCGGCCGGTGGCCAGCCCGCCCGTGAACGACACCATGTCCACATCCGGGTGCTGGGTCATCGCGGCGCCGACCGTCGAGCCCGGACCGAGGACCAGATTCGCCACTCCGGGCGGCGCGCCCGCCTCCTCCAGCAGCCGGAACAGGATGATCGTCGTCAGCGGTGTCGTCTCGCTCGGCTTCAGGACGAAGGTGTTGCCCGCCGCGAGCGCGGGCGCCACCTTCCAGGTCGCCTGGAGCAGCGGATAGTTCCACGGCGCGATCAGCGCGCAGACCCCGACCGGCTGGTACACCACCCGGCTCAGCACGTCCGGGCCGACGTCCACCACCCGCCCGCCGTCCTTGTCGGCGATCTCGGCGAAGTACCGGAAGGCGTTCGCGATGTCCTCGATGTCGATCCGGGACTCCGCGATCGTCTTCCCGGTGTCCTGCGTCTCCGTGCGGGCGATGTCCTCCAGGTCGCGCAGCAGCAGCTCGTACACCCGGTGCAGGACGTCGGCGCGGCGCCGGGTCGCGGCGTTCGCCCACTCGCCCGCGTCGAATGCGCGCCGGGCGGCCCGCACCGCCCGGTCGACGTCCGTCCCGTCCGCGTCGTCGACGGTCGTCACCACGGAGGCGTCGAACGGATTGACCACATCACGCCGGCCGCCCGCCGCCGCCCCCGTCCACTCACCGTCGATGTACAGGTCAGCCATCTGCTGGTCTCCTCGCTCCCCGCCACTCCGGGGCCGTACGCCGGGGCCTGGACCCGCACCATCGTCCTGAGTCGACGGCGGCGAGCGGCGGGGCGCACCGAAGGGACCGGGCTACGGCGGGGAAAGTGACTCGGTCGGGCTAAGGGGCGCGGCGGCCGGCCGGCGCGGGCCGCGGGCCGGGCGCCAGGTGGCGACCAGGGCGCCGGCCAGCAGCAGCTCGGCGAGGTCGCCGCCGTAGTACATGAGCTCCGCGCCGCCCCGCACCTGGTCGACCGGCGCGTGCACGCCGATGAGGAAGCCGCCGTACAGGAGCTGCGAGAACGTCGCGTGGAGGGCGACGGCCACGCCCAGGAGGACCAGCCGGGCCGGCACGCCCGGCCGCGCCGGAGCCGGGTCCGGCCCCGCCACGACCCAGGCGAAGAGGCAGCCCGAGAGCAGGAAGTGCGCATGCACCAGCCAGTGCAGCGCGGGGCTCGCCGCGGTCGCGTCGTACAGCGGGGTGCCGTACAGGAGGGCCAGCGAGCCGGTGCTCAGCAGCAGCGCGGTGACCGGGTGGGCCACCGGCCGCAGCGGGCGGCTGTGCAGCACGCCGGTCAGCCGCCGGGCGCGGCGCGGCGGCAGCGTCCGCAGCAGCAGCGTCACCGGCGCACCGAGGACCAGCGCGAGCGGCGCATACATCCCGATCAGCAGATGCTGGGCCATGTGGCCGCGGAAGTCCCCGTGCGCGAAGGCCCCCAGCGGCGGCAGCAGCGCCCCGGCCACCAGCGCGCAGCCCGTCAGGAAACTCGCGGTGCGCCAGGGGCTCCAGCCCTTGGCGGCCGGGCGCCGGGCGGTCCGGCGTACGAGCAGCAGATAGCCGGCGGCGAGCACGGCCAGCGCGCACACGGCCACCGCCGTCGGGAGCGGGCCGCCGGGCAGCGGGTGCGCGCCCCCGGAGTGGTGCTCATGACCGCCCATCAGGCACCCCGTTCGGGAGCGCGTTCAGGGTCGAAGGCCCGGCCGCCGCGCTGGAGCGCCCAGCCCCCGAGGAGCAGCAGCGCCCCCAGCACAAGGAAGCCGATGTCCCACCAGACCTGGTACGGCCCGCCGTGCACGTGGTGAATGCCGAGGATCTGATGGTCCAGCACCCCCTCGACGAGGTTGAACAGCCCCCAGCCCGCCAGGACCCAGCCCCACAGCACCCGCGAACCCCACACCCGCCGCCGCCCGTGCGTGACCCGGGAGTACAGCAGGGCCAGCCCGATGAGCACCGCGAGCCAGCACACGGTATGGAAGATGCCGTCCCACACGGTGTTCATCCGTAGCCCGGACACCGTGTGGGCCGGGTAGTACTTGATGCCGATGCGGTCGGTGTTCGTGCTGGTCAGCATGTGGTGCCACTGCAGGAGCTGGTGCAGCAGAATGCCGTCGACGAACCCGCCGAGGCCCACGCCCAGCACGATCCCCGGCAGCCGGATGCTGCGGGGGTCGGGGCCTGCCCGTACCTCGCCCGTGGTGGTGGCCATACGGTCACTCCTTCCGATCCGACGCCTCGTCCCCCGGTTCCTGCACCGGTTCCCGATACCGGCCCCGGTACCGGTTCCCGCACCCGGCCGTCCTTCACTCGGCTGTCGCGAACCCGTCCACCATCCGCAGCACGGACCGCACCCGCTCCTCGACCGGCGCGCGCTCCAGCTCGACCGGCTCGTAGCCGTACTCCGCGTACGTCTCGACCATCACCCGATACGTCCGCTCCGCCTCCTCGGGTGACTGCTTCCGCTCGGCGTCCGCCGCGTAGATCTCCGGCCAGAAGGGAGCGACGCACACGCGGCGGTGGTACCGGTACGTCTGCGCGGCCGCGTGCACATGGGCGGGTACCGGGAGGCCCTCCAGCCGGAGGTAGCCGACGATGTCGGGGAGTCCGCGGTCGAAGAAGACGGGGCCGGCGGGCGGCGCGGCCGGGTCCGCGGCGAGCCGGTACGAGCGCAGCTCCCAGCTCAGCATCAGCTCGGCGAACAGTTCCCGGTCGGCCCACGGCAGCCCCCGCCCGCCGACGGCCACCTGATCCCGGATCACGCCCCGGCCCGCCTCCTCCGACCGGGCGTACCCGAGCGCCGCCAGCCGCTCGATGAGCGTGCTCTTGCCGGCGCCGGGGCCGCCGGTGAGGACGACGAAACGGTCGGCGTGCGGAGAAGCGGGAACTGACGACATGGCGGACACCTTTCGTGCCGTTATGGGTGGGAGAGGGCGGAGCGTGGCAGCCTGCAGGGCGCAGACAACTCGGGAAACGGAGCGTACGTATGCAGCTCGATCTGTCAGGACGGACCGCGCTGGTCACCGGATCGACGCAGGGGATCGGGGCGGCGATTGCCGCGGGGCTCGCGCGGTCGGGGGCGCGGGTCGGGGTCAACGGGCGGAACGCCGGGCGGGTCGAGGAGGCGGTGGCGCGGCTCGGGGAGGAGGTGCCCGGCGGGGAGTTCGTCGCGGCGGTCGGCGATGTGACCACCGAAGAGGGCACCGCCGGGCTGGCGGAGGCGCTGCCGGAGGTGGACATCCTCGTCAACAACCTCGGCATCTTCGGCGCGCAGGACCCCCTGGAGATCAGCGACGCGGAGTGGCGGCGCTACTTCGAGGTGAACGTGCTGGCCGCGGTCCGGCTCACCCGAACATACCTGCCGGGCATGACCGGGCGCGGCTGGGGCCGGATCCAGTACATCGCCAGCGACTCGGCGGTGGTGATCCCCGCCGAGATGATCCACTACGGCATGTCGAAGACGGCGCTCCTCGCGGTGAGCCGGGGCTTCGCGAAGCAGGCGGCCGGCACCGGCGTCACGGTCAACTCCGTCATCGCCGGGCCGACGCACACCGGCGGCGTGCGGGACTTCGTGTACGAGCTGGTCGACCGCGATCTGCCGTGGGACGAGGCGCAGCGCGTCTTCATGCGGGAGCACCGCCCGCAGTCGCTCCTGCAGCGGCTGATCGAGCCGGCGGAGATCGCCCATATGGTCGTCTACCTCAGCTCCGAGCAGGCGTCGGCGACCACCGGCGGCGCCGTCCGTGTCGACGGCGGTTACGTGGACTCGATTCTGCCGTGAGCGGCACGGGCCCGGCCGGCAGCACTCCATACGGACCAGTCCGGCGGGCGGAGCGCCGTCCGGGCGGGTGAGGCTGGGTATCCGATCACCCGCTTCGGAAGGTGCTGTACCCATGCGAGGGCATCAGCGAGACGTGAACGACGACGGTGGCGGCGGCGGAGCGAGCGCCGGCGGCAGGACCGGCGGTGGTCAGCACCGGGCGCCCAAGGGCCCGGGTGACCTGCCCAAGGCATCGTGGACGGCGGTGCTGAAGCGCACCGCGAAGGAGTTCAAGAAGGACAACCTCACCGACCTGGCCGCCGCCCTCACGTACTACGGCGTGCTCGCGATCTTCCCCGCCGCGCTGGCGCTGGTGTCGATCCTGGGCCTGATGGGCAGCGGGACGCTCCAGCCGATGATCGACAACGTCGGGAAGTTCGCGCCGGGCGCCGCCCGCGATCTCATCACCAGCATGCTCAAACAGATGCAGGGCAGCCAGGGCAAGGCCGGCATCGCCCTGGTCATCGGCATCCTCGTCGCCCTGTGGTCGGCCTCCGGCTACATCGCGGCCTTCATGCGCGCCGCGAACACCGTGTACGACATCGGCGAGGGCCGGCCGGCGTGGAAGATCCTGCCGACCCGCTTCCTCATCACCGTCGTGACGGTCGTCCTCCTCGCGGTCATCTCCGTGGCCGTGGTGTTCACCGGCTCGCTGGCGCAGAAGGCGGGGGACGTCATCGGGCTCGGCAGCACCGCGATCACGGTGTGGAACATCGCCAAGTGGCCCGTGATGGTGCTGCTGGTGGGCTTCATCATCGCGCTGCTGTACTGGGCGGCGCCCAACGTCAAGCGCCGGTTTCGCTGGGTCACCCCCGGCAGCCTGCTCGCCGTGCTGCTCTGGCTGGTCGCCTCGGCACTCTTCGCCCTCTACGTCGCCAACTTCAGCAGCTACAACAAGACTTACGGCAGCCTGGCCGGGATCATCATCTTCCTGGTCTGGCTGTGGATCTCCAACCTCGCCATCCTGCTCGGTCTGGAATTCAACGCCGAGATGGAGCGGAGCCGCGCCCTGGAAGCCGGGCATCCGGGGGACGAGGAGCCGTACGTCGAACCGCGCGACACCCGGAAGCTCTGAGCGAGCCCCCGCTACGCACCCGGCGGAGGACCGCCTCCGCCGTGCTGCGGTGCCGGGCCCGGCCCCTCGCGGAACCGGGCCCTGCGCCGCTCTACCGGCGGCTCTCCTCCTCCCCTTCCACGCGGTCAGTCCTTCTTCTTGGTGGCCTGCTCATCGCCGTCAGCGCTCGCCGGCTCCTGCTGTTCGGCCGGTTCCTGCCGCCCCGAGCGCCGCAACAGGACAGTCGCGCCGCCGACGGCCAGCGCAACCGGCCACTCCAGCGCCCCGGCGACGGCCAGTGCGCCCAGCCCGCCGTAGTACAGGAGTTCCCTGGCAGGCGGCAGGGGCGGCAGCCAGTCGCCGGCCGTCCGCGCGTTGTTCACCACGTCCCCGGGCGTGAAGTAGGGGACGTGCAGCGGGGCGCGGACATCGAGGGTGTGCACGCTCAGGCCCTGCTTACTGCGGTGGACGTGCGTGTCCTCGGCGGTGTCCGGCGGGGGCGTCCGCTTCGCGGCGGATTTCCGCGTGCTTTCAGCTGTACTGGGCATCCCAACTCCTCGTTTGGCCCGAGTACGGTGTGCTGTGCGTACTCCATTCTGGCGCGTCCGAGGACGCGTCGGGGCATCGAATCGAGGCGGGCGGGCACCGGCTTCGGGGGGCCGGATGTCGGGAGG